>JAFGLG010000003.1 GCA_016928155.1 Candidatus Woesearchaeota archaeon
TGTGTCGACTGCTGGTGAGCTTTCTGATATCGCTAATGTTCCCAGGTCAAGGAGCTATGATGTTCTTGAATCCCTTGAGAAGAAAGGATTCATTGTGATGAAATTGGGCAAGCCTATCAAGTATATCGCTGTCCCGCCCGAAGAGGTCCTCGAGAGGGTCAAGAAGAAAGTACAGGAAGACAGCTCAAAGCAGATAACCATGATCGAAAGCCTCAAGAATACAGACGTCCTTTCTGAGCTTAAGCTACTGCACAACCAGGGCATCGAGCTGGTCGAGCCAACAGACCTTTCCGGCGTATTCAAGGGAAGGAATAACCTATACAATCATCTTGAGCTGATGGTAAAATCTGCTGAGAAATCAATAACGCTCATGACCACAACAAGCGGTTTCATCAGGAAATCAGATGCCTTCCAGAAAGCAATGGAGAAGGCAAAAGAAAGAGGAGTAAAGATCAGGATCGCCGCACCAGTCACAAAAGAGGCCCAAGGCGCATTACGGGACATATCAAAGCTAGCAGAAGTGAAGAGCTTCAAGGACATGAAGGGGAGATTCCTTGTAGTCGACGGGAAAGAAGTCATGTTCATGCTGCTCGATGACGAAGAAGTGCATCCCACTTATGATGTCGGTGTCTGGGTCAACACACCATTCTTCGCAACAATACTAGAGAAGCTGTTTGACCAGAACTGGAAGCAGACAAAGTAATCCTTCTATTTTTTTCCTTAATCCGGATATAATATCAATCAATATCAACCCAAATCCCATACAATATATTCTATATTGAAAATAATATTACAAAATGATATTACAAAATCTTTATTAAACAACATCATATAGGGCATACCACAATGCAAACTCCATCAGACCAAACTTCATCTAACCACACCACACCAAACTTCTGCGGCATGGAAGAACAGGATTTCTCCAAGAGCAAAGCAGTGGTGCTCCCTGTCGCTTATGAAGGCACAGTAAGCTATCTAAAAGGAACCTCAAAAGGCCCGGCAGCAATAATCGAAGCATCAAGGAATATGGAGATCTATGACATCGAACTCGATGTGCAGCCAGATGAAACAGACATATTCACAACAGAAGAGATAACACACAGAGGAGAGAACCCAGAAGAGATGATGGAGAAGATCAAGAAAGAATACAGCATCCTCCTAGATTCCGGGAAATTCATAGTCATGCTCGGCGGCGAGCATTCAGTGACAAATGGAGCACTGCAGGCGCTAAAGGAAAAAGGATTCAAAGGAAGCATACTCCAGATAGATGCACATGCAGACCTGCGCGAGGAATATGAAGGCACAAAGAACAACCATGCATGCGCAATGAGAAGAGCAAGAGAGATGTTCCACTGCGTGCAGGCCGGCATAAGGAGCATGTCAGTGCAAGAAAGCAGATTCATCAAAGACAACAAAATAGACACGATCTTCTATGCACCACTCACAGAAGAGAAGATACCTGAAATAATATCAAAGCTCAAGGATGATGTATATATCACCATAGATCTTGACGGCTTAGACCCAAGCATAATGCCTGGTGTCGGAACACCAGAACCGAATGGCCTGAGCTATGAGTTCCTGCTAAGATTATTGCGAGCAGCATTTGAGAAAAGAAATGTGATAGGGGCAGATGTAGTCGAACTAATGCCGCTCCCAGACAACAAGGTATCTGATTTCACAGCATCACTGATAACATACAAGCTCATATTATATAAGCTCTTCCTGGCAGATTAGCCACTACAACCAGAGAGCAGAAAACAAAACCTTTATAAATGTAGCTCCGTTTAAAAAGGCATACAATTCATATTCAAAAAAGGAGGATGATAACATGGCATTAAGTGTTGAAGGACTGACACTGAGCATAATCATTGGAACCCTTGCTGCAATCGTGTACAGCCTAAGAATTCTCGTGCTTCTTGAAAGAAGGATCGCAAGGATGGACCTCAATATCGAGAGGATCACCAGGAGAATAGCAGCAGAAGAACTGGTAATCGAGAGACAAGAGTCCCAAATCCTGAAGAAGCTCAAGAAAAAGAGATAATTTTTTTCCATTTCTTTAAAATGATAAAACATGTCTCACTTAATCATGGCTGGTTCTATTATTACAGGCTGCACACAAAGAAGGTCGCAGAGCTGTGCACAGGATTTCCGGAACTGAACACATACCTGGAAAAGATGTTCACTGAATGCCCAAATGACTATTTCCTTGATGGGCCCAGATCATCGCACCTCAAATTCAACCTGGGCATAGATGTCAGCTGCATAGGGCTCCACGAAGTGTCCGGCCTGGCGAAAGAAGGCCTGAAAAGCAAAGCATACAAGACTGCGCATTCAAATGTCGAATGCTTCATGCTGGAAAGGGATGACAAGACAATAGCAGTCGAAGTGCCCATATGGCTTCACCCCTATGAGATAAAGATGTACGAAGAGATCTTCAAATCAAACAAGCCACTGTCAGGCCACATAGACATACTCAGGGTGGAAGACGGCAAGATATGGATATGGGATTATAAACCCAAGGCCCACAGAGAAAAATATGCCGACACACAGACATTCTTCTATGCATTCATGCTGAGCAAAAGGACAGGGATACCTCTCGAGAAATTCAGGTGCGGTTATTTTGACGAGAACAATGCATATGCCTTCAAGCCAACAGAGGGAATCATCGCATGAAAACCAATATGCCTGAAGCTGCAAAAACACTGAACGAGAAAGTGCAGAGATCAAAGGCAAAGAATTCAAGAGAGCTGATGAGATACATATCCATGTCAATCAAAAAAACCGGCAAGAAGGATCCGCTCGCAGAAAATTCTCTTAAATTCATGACATACCTGCTCAGACCATACCATGTCCTTGACCTCAAGCACACAATCAAAGAGAGATACGAAGAGCTGGCCCATCATTTATCTGCATCAGACGAGAAAATCGCGAAGCTGGCCTCAAAAAAGATAAAGAACGGATCAAAGATCGGCATCTCAAGCAACAAAGGACTCGTGGGGAAAGCGCTGGGAAATGCGAGATCCGACAGAAAGAGATTCACAATATCCAAAATAGAGGATCCTGAAAACGACATTATACTGGCTGAATGCGAAGCAGTGACCCCCTATGGTGCGGTAAGCAAAGCGCTGCGCGGTAAGAGGACCGGGCATGCCCAGACCTTCCTTCTCTGCAACACACACAAATTCACAAAAAGGGATGAGAGAAAAGGAATCCCAGATATGGTTATCATATCTGAGCTAGGCATCCATAAGCATAAAGCACTCCTTGAAGAAATAAAGAAATATCCCTGGCTCACTTCTTAGAGCGAATCTTTTTCTTTGCTGTTTTCCTGGCAGGCTTATCCCTAGTGACCCTGACCTTGGGTGATCTGGCTGCCTTCGGCCTTGCAGCCGCTTTCCTGACCTTAAGACCCATTATCCTCTCAATATCAGAGATATCACTCCTCAATTCAGAGATCTTCTTGACATTGTCATCATGCTGCATTATCGCG
The DNA here is from genome assembly GCA_016928155.1 of Candidatus Woesearchaeota archaeon. Classification (NCBI taxonomy): domain Archaea; kingdom Nanobdellati; phylum Candidatus Woesearchaeota; species Candidatus Woesearchaeota archaeon. The sequence goes on from JAFGLG010000003.1 coordinate 3,491, forward strand.
CCGCATTCAGGACACTTAAAATTGAAATTCGAGGCCTGATCAAAATCCAACCTCATGCAGTTGTTGTTACAGAAGAAAAAGAAGCCTTCTTCCTCACGCCCCAGCCTCTCCTGTAGCCTGACTAGCTTTCCTGTCATGATCTCATCCATGAGGAATCTCACACGCTTCGGATTGAAGTTCCAATAATAGATATACCATCCTTTCTTCTTATCCTTTCTCCTGGCGAACGAAACAAGATCCCTGTGATATAACCTATAAAGCATATTCCTTGTCTCATTGACCTCCTGCTTCAGGGTCTCAGCAAGCTTAAACTCAGAAATATTCTTCTTAGCCCTCAGAATCTTGACCAGGGGCATAACATCCTGTCCAGCGATATCTGTGACAACCTCTTCAATTATCTTGTTAGACAGCTTCATCCAAACCACATGACTCTTTTTTGCAATATAACAGGAATTTCCTCAAAAGGGGGATTTATAAATATTTTCCTAAAATCCTGCAAAATAATTGGCTAAAAAACCCCTAAATCCCAGTATAAGCTGGGATTGGGAAGATTACAGGTTATATAAACATTTCTGTGTCGTTACTTGAAGATAAACAAAAAATAATTGAAAATAAAATCAGAAGAAATCTTAGATCCATCCCAAAACACCAGAAAATCCTCATATATACAAATAGGGGGTTATAAAGCCACTCCAATCACAAAAAAAGAATATTCATCCTTCTATGGATACTGAGCAGGCATCTAATCCTATCAAAAAATTTATAAAAGCCCCCCAGTTCCGTCAGCAACGAGGGCAACATGGTAGAAGGAAAACACAGATCAAGATCATTAAGGCGAGTCTTTGTAAAAACTCCAGGCGGCACAAACAAGATACAGTACAAGTTGCGCAAGCCATCAAAAGCCAAGTGCGTGTGCGGTGCAGAGCTCCAAGGCGTGCCAAGAAAGACAACAAGACAGATGAAGAACACGCCGAAGAGCAAGAAGAGGCCCCAAAGAGCGTTCGGCGGGACACTCTGCTCAAGATGCACAAGGAAAAAGATTATTGAGAATTCTCGATAATCTCTTTTTATTTGAAAGTGAATCCATGACGGCGACGTCACGGAGGATAAAATAAAAACGAGAGGATAAACATGATCGAAATCGGAAGAGTCTGCAAGAAACTGGCGGGTAGAGACGGAAACAACTACTGCATCATAGTCGATGTGCTGGATGACAAGTATGTGCTGATAGACGGCAATGTAAGAAGGAAGAAGTGCAATGTCTCACACCTTGTCGAGACAAAAGACAAGACAGATATAAAGAAGGGAGCAGACACAAACGCAGTCCTCAAAGCACTGGAAAAGCTGGGCGTGAAAATACTAAAGAGAACAGCGCCAAGAAAAAAGAAACAGGAGAAGCCGGCAAGGGTGCGCAGGAAGAAAGAGAAGCCTAAAAAGGCAAAGCAAGAGAAGAAACCCACAGAGAAGAAAGCCGAGAAGACAGAAAAAACAGAGACAACAGACAAAACATAATCTTTTTATCCAACCTTTTCCAAATATTTCTCAATAAAAATTCTTTTCAACCCTTCCAAACAGCCCAGTGATATCCAGCTCCAGCACTGCAACAGGATAGTCAAGCGAAAAATTCTGCAGGACCTGCGGGTGCATCTCGCCGATGAAAGCAATCTTCTCATTGCCGACCGAGACCCTGCCGACCCTCCCCGGGATGAAAGAAGGATGGGAGACCTCATCAATGCCGTACACAAGCCCGAGATTTGCAAACAGATAATCAAGAACCTGCTTAATCTTGGTGAAATTCGCTTCAGCAGAGCAGAGAGTCACGCAAAGCCTGATATCCTCCCTGACACCTGTTTCAGTATCGCCCTTCCTGAAAACAGTATTGATCTCAAAGATATCCTGAGGATATTCATAGCTCTTGTTCCTAGCCAGGATCTCGAGATGATTGGGCACAATCCAATACCTAAGGACATTGTAGTCTGATGTCAAGGCATTCTTCAACTCAACAACATCAGCATCAAGCAGCATCCTACTGCACTGGACATCCTTATTCGAGATATGATATGAATTGACTTCAAGAAGCCCCAATCCGAGCAGGATATGAGCAATCTTCCTCCTGAAAATCTCAATAATGTCCTCTCTCGCAATAGTGGACACCTCAGGTATCTCCTCCTTGAAACTCTCAAAACCATATGCAATGGCTATATCCTCCACAAAATCCACCTGATGCATGATATCAGCACGATAGCAAGGGACAGAAACCCTGCCTTTCGAGTATCCAAAACCCATCTTTCCCAGAAGCTTTTTCACATCAGGTTCAGAAAGCTCAAGCCCCAGGCGCCTATTTATATAAGCAAGATCAAGATCCCACAGTTCAGGCTGCATCTCCGGCGAAACGATCCTCTCATCAGGGTACTCCAAGACCATCTCATGTATCTCGCCACCCATGTCAGCCAAGGAACAGAGGATTATGTTCAGCAATCTGCTCTGGGCCTTCATGTCAAAGCCGGATGTCTCAATGAACACATCAGTGGTCTTATCACAAACCTTGCCAGTCATATGGGAGTTGATTATCGGCGGCATGGACAGAACATTGCCGTCAGCATCCTCAAAGACAGGAAAAAGATCCTTGCCTTCAAGAAGATGAGCGAACTCCCTCCCTGTTGGATGCTGCCCTAGGATCTGCAAGCCATTGAGCTTCTTATCCATCTCGAGAGGAACAAAACATATATCCTTGGGCTTCTTTGCCCTATAATAGATCGGAAGCCTGATCTTCTCCAAGGGATAGATCCCAATAGCTGCCTTCTTCCTGTTCCTGCAGAATGTGACATGAAGCTTCTCCTGAAGCTGGATTATCTCCCTTATCTTCTCGTCATCAAACTTAAGGTTCTTCACTATCGCGCACATGGTATAAGGCCTCACTTTCTTCACGCTCGGCTCGACAATCACACGATAATCTGATTTCCTCACCTTGTATTCCCTGAGGCCGGTCTTGACACCTATGAACGAGGCAAAAGCCCTGGCAAAACCCTGCTCAGAAAGCATATCAGGACGATTCGGGAAGATCTCAACGACAATATCATTCCCCTCAATCTTCTCCAGATCAGTACCGAGCATGGAAATACGATCCTTGAGACTATCATCATCAAGCTTCTTGCCAACCAGCTTCTCGAATTCCTTCCTGTTTATGGTTATTGTCGGCATAACATCATCCCATTGTCATCATCTAAATATTGTCTTCTCTCTATTGTCCTCGCTCCTTCATTTCATCCACTTCTTCAGCCTTCTCAGCTGGCCGATATCATTCCTGTAGAGATCCCTTATATCTGTAAGACCAAAATATTCCATAAGCTGCCTGTCCAATCCCGGACCCCAAGCCAGAACCGGAACATCAATGCCGAGCAGAGGCTTCACGACCTCGGGCCTGAAAATCCCGGCACCGCCGAGCTCAACCCATTTCTTGTGGACAGGATGGAAGACGTCAATCTCGACACTGGGCTCTGTATACGGGAAGTGAGCAGGCCTGAACCTGGCTTCAGGAAATCCTATCTTCCTGAAAAATTCCTTGAGATAACCCAAAAGATGCCTGAAATTAGCGTCCTGGTCTATCACAATGCCCTCGAACTGATTGAACTCAAAGAGATGGCTCCAATCCATTGTCTCATTCCTGAAATTCCTCCCGACTGCAAAGAATTTTTTCGGAAGATCAGACTTCTTCAGCGAGGCGAGAGTGCGGGCGCTCAATACAGTGGTGTGGGTCCTCAGCACATTCTGTTTGGCCTCATTCTCATCCCAAGGCTTGCCCCAGCCTCTTGATCCTGTGTCCCCTCCTCCCTCATGAACTGCCCTGACCCTGGCGACAAGCCTCTTATCAGGAAGCCTGCCCTCAGACGGCGATTTAATGAAAAAAGTATCCTGCATCTCCCTCACAGGATGATCCTGTGCAGTGAAGAGCGCATCAAAGTTCCAGAAAGATGTCTGGGCATACTGGCCTGACATCTCCTCGAATCCCATATCAAGCCATACACGCCTCGCATAATCAACCACATCGCAAACAAAATGACGCCTGCCCCCATTTATCCTCGGCACATTTATCCTGACATCATAACGCCTGAATTCCCCACCTTTCCAGGAACCGTCCTTGAGCATCCCGGGCGTGAGCTTCTCGAGAAGCCCCATCCCCATGTCTGATGAGGCAACTTCCTTCCCCAAGGGAGTCAGCTTCGCGTACTTAGTCTTGCTGGCTGCCTTCTTTATTATCAGAGGCCTCTTGCAAAGCTCATCAAAGGCAAACTTCTCCTCTGGTTTCAGGGATGAAAGCTCCATATAACCTTTCCCGAGCTTCATGATAAGCCTGTCCTCCAAAGAATCCTTCAGAAGCATGTTCTTCCCATTCTCCTGAATGCTGAATCTAGGCCCTGGCAGGACGATTATCGCGCCTTTCTTCTTCAGACTGCCGATGCAGACACCCAACTCATCCTTATCAAGAGATGCAGCCCTGCCTATCTCCTCAAGAGAAAGAGGCTTTTTCCTGACTGCTTCCAGGAACCTCTTCTCAGGAAGGCCCTTGTCAGCATAGACAACACCATTCTTATCCAGAGAAATAAAATCAGCAGATGACGACTCAATCTCAACAAGGCCCTTATTAGAAAGCCATTGGAAAGCCCTCATCACCTTTATCTCTTCAAGCCCTGTCGCAGAACAGACATCATCCAGGGAAGCCCGGCCTTTCAGAGAGCCAAGGACAGCCGCCTCTACCTGAGAAAGGCCTTTCGCTATCCACAAAATGTCAGTCTTAACCTGCTTCTTCGGCATGCGTTCACAGATAAGCGAGAATTATATAAATGTTATCAAAAAGAAAAAAATCATTTGATGTTCTGGTTTGCAGGCTTCATGTTCTTCCAGGCAACATCAAACAGGTTCTCCATGGCATTCGCGTAGAAAGGCGTGTTGACCCAGATGCCGACATCATAAGTCGGGTGAACCTCTGAGTCGTTAAGGACCATGAAGACGAGCTCCTTGCTGTCAACAATACAGAACCTCGCTTTCCTGTCAGTATGCCTGACCTCAGCAACAGCACCGACATCCTTGAGAGCATTCATTGATTCCTTTGTCATAGGTGCTGCAATCCTTATCTTGACACCCTTCTTCTTCAGCTTCTCAAAAACCGGCTTCAATCCCTCGACCTTCCTGATGAAACCCTGGGATGTGGACATGATAGTCACAGATTTCTGTGCGTTCTTGATACTCATCTCAAGGTGATTGTAGAGATTATGCCTCCCTTTCAGGGAGCCGCTCAGATCAGACGGCTCGATCAGCTCGATGCCCTGGGTGTGGAGAGTCTTCAGCTCGTCGAGAATCTCAGTATCCTTGAGCTCCTCAAGCCTCAGCACCTGCTTCTCTGACTCACTCTTGATGTTCTTCTTGACCCTCTCGAGGACCTCTTCGGGCGGGACAGCGATATACTTGATAGGCTTGCCCAATTTGGTCACAGCAAACCCTTTCTTCTCAAGGGATTCAAGAACATCATAGCTCCTTGACCTGGGAACATTAGCGATATCAGAAAGCTCACCAGCAGTCGACACA
>JAFGLG010000004.1 GCA_016928155.1 Candidatus Woesearchaeota archaeon
CTATCTTTGGTAGTTCGTTGGGCTTTATGCCCAACTTGATCCAAGATGCGAGCTGGATTCACAGCTCCGAGATTCCGGACAGAGCCTGATTTATCAGAATATTTATAAAACCCTTATTTTTCCATTGTTTTAGGCTCCGGTAGTGTAGTCCGGTAATGATAGAATCATTGGACAATCAATCATTCCGCCCTCTCGTGATGCAGATCAGGGAAAGGCGAAGACCCGGGTTCGAAAAGTGCTGAGAGATTCTCGCACTGCGACAGTCCCGGCCGGAGCATTTATTTTTTCCGGATATCTTCTGCGAGGCAATCCCTCTTTCGTAACAATCTGCCATTAGCTAGAGTCATTTTCAATAAAAACATATTTTCTCCGATTGTTTCTCAATAATCTATTTGATGATATTTTCCTTGACAGGTCCTGATGAGAACCGGAAACTATAAATATCTAATAAGGATAATAGATATCTATCAGGTGATTTAGATATCATCTGATGACCTGCACTGGAATGGGAAATATGTGCTGTTCACAAGGCATTTCAAGAGTGAATTTGAATTGCTGAATAAGCCTGTAGAGTTCATCCTTGATGTGCTTCAGGATGGTGAGCATATCCTCATCTCCAAAAGGCAGAGAAAATACAATGTCTTTTATCCATTCCGAGGCAGATATTTGTGCCTCTCTTATGTGGATCTGGATGACATATTGTTGATACATATAAAACCAATGAACAGGAGAAAATGGCTAAAAAGAATAAGTTGGGGATTAGGGAGACTACTTGCTATAAATGCGGTGTTAAGGCTAAGCCTGCAAAAGCTATGATGGAAGGGATCAGGCTTGACTGCTTAAGATGCCCAAAATGCGGAGAAGAATATTTTACATCAGGTGAGATGATAAGGTATGATATTCTTAAGGGAAGGAGGAAGCTTGTGAGGAAATTCGGCACTTTAGGTGATTCTACAATAACAAGATGGCCTCCTAAGCTTATCAAGGATTATAATATCAAGCCTGGTGACTTTGCACTCTTTGTTGAACGGCCTGATGGGATACTCATCAAACCAGTCTCAAGCAAGGAACTTGAGATGAAATGATTCTGCCCTGACTCCTTCTACAGATGAGGGGCTGATAAAAGCATTTTTCTTAGAAACATAGATGGATTTAAATACTAAATAATTATACAATGTCATTATGGAAAAGCCATTTACAGATGATGAGGACGATGCACGATCTCTTAAGGAGATCCAGCAGGATTCTTTTAAGGATTATGAGATGCCCATGCATGAGAAACAGGTTGTGGCAGAGGTCCAGAGGATGCTGGACAACAATGAGTACAGGAGCACTGACCAGATGCAGGAGCATCTTGAGCTGCTTGAAGATATTTACAATAAATCTATGGAGATCAGGAAGCAGGAAATGGCCCTGGAGAAAGCGAACTGGTCATTGGAAAAGGATATTAAGAGAATAAAAAGTGTTGCTGAAAGGCTGACAGAACATATGGAAAAATTTTAGTGATTTCAATTTGATGGATGATTAGTTGTGCCAAGTAAAAGAATATGAACCATAAATTAAATCAGTTAAAAAGCAAATACTATTCATTCACAATTTTTTCTTTCAATCCCAGACACCAACCGGTATGGGGATCATATGTGCCGCCCAGATCTGCACAGTGTGATCTTGATAATCCTTGTACACTGGCATACCCGCTAAGATCCTGTCCTTCCATACCTAATTGTATCGCATCAGTTTGCTTGTTACCTGATATCAATACCAGTAAAGCTACAACTGCAACAATGGCCACAATGCTCACAATCGCAAGATACGCAAAATTTCCGCTCTTTTCTTCTGCCAAGATAACACCTCCTTTTTATGATGTAGATAAGAAAAAATGATTTGGATTTATATAGTTTATTGACATCACAGGTAATTCTCCTTCATGAACTCTGCCATCCCTTCATCCTCTGCGAGCACAAAAAGCTCATAAGCTTCTTTGTATTGTCCCATTGACATACTGTTCTTCGCGTGCTGGTGTATCTCATCAGTCGGCAGCTGTTTTCCTGCAAGCTTAAGCGCCCTGAACCATTCATTGTGCCTATTCTGCCTGTAGAATATCTCTGCTGCCTCAGAATAGATCTCCTTCCTCTTTGCCTCAGGGAACATAGAGACATCAACTTTGTCTATGCCCTTCTCTGCAATGAGCTTGGCAGGGTTCATTCAGGCAGTTGAGCGAGGGACAGATATAAATTTGACTGAAAGTTTATAAATGAAAGCCTCTTTCCGGGTATCATGCCGACGTCGCATAATCTGGTATTGCGGCAGTCTCGAAAGTTGCAGTCAAGAAAACTGCTGTCCTCCGGGACTTCCTGGTTCAAATATTAGTGCTCGAAGCCACCTTCGAACGCTAGTGAGAAAGTCCGGGCGTCGGCGTCACGCTTCATTCATCCCTATCATCTTCTCCAGCCTGCATCCTTCTTGCTGCATCCTGTTATGATACCGCAGTGCGCAGTTGGTTATGCTCAGCATGACTCTCACAAAATCATCATACCTGCCTCTTGACAGGGTGTATGCGATTGCGGGCTCTGACTGCCTCCTCAGGCAGAGGTACATGCCGGCGAACTCGCGTGTCACAAGTGTTGTCCCTATAACTGCCCGGATCTTTGTCGCCCCGTCTGCCTTCATGCCGGAAAACATATCAGAGGGGTCGCGGAATTGCCCGCTGAGCACATAGATGACCTCGGACCTCCCGATGTCGAGGCTCCTTTCTCCTGTTCCTGTGATGTCTTCTGGTCTTGCTATGAATTTTGTCCTGGCCTTGTATGGCAGGTGCAGGTTTCGGCATTTTGTGTTCGGCATGCAGAGGAACTCGTAATGGCCTTCTTTGAGCCTGGCTGCAGTGATATTTCTGAGAAGTGCTGTCAGGGAATCATATGCGTTTTCCTGCTGCATTTCAGATGGCATGCAGGGTGGTATCAGGGAGTATATAAATAATTTATCAGAAATTAAGCCTCTACCATCTCGATCTCGACATTGAGGCCTTCTGGTATAGGCACTCTCATCACAAGGCGCAGGGCCCTCTCATCTATACCGAGGTCGATGAGCCTCTTGTGCACTCTCATCTCATATCTTTCCCATGTTGCAGTCCCGTTGCCGCAGGGGCCTTTTCGTGTGGTCACCTTGAGCTTCTTTGTGGGCAGGGGTATAGGTCCTCTCATCTCAACCCCTGTCTTCTCTACGATGTTCTTTATGTAGTCGCAGACCTGGTTGATCTTGCTTATGTCCGTGCTCGCTATTTTTATCCTTGCTTTCTGCATGTTTGCACCATGGAAATATTGTATCCCCATGAAGGGAAAATAAATGATTAAAAAATTTTACTGAAGCTTCTTCTCCACAAGGTCTATGCACATTCCTGCAGCTACTGTGGTTCCGCTGTCCCTGATTGCAAACCTGGACAGCTGCGGGATCTCTTTCTGCTTCTCGATGACCAGTGGCTGCATCGGCTTGATGACACATATTGCTGCATCGCCGTTCTTGACGAAGTCCGGGTTCTCCTGGAGCACTTCGCCTGTGGCCGGGTTCAGCTTCTTCAGTATCTTCTCGATCCTGCATGCGACCTGTGCTGTGTGGATGTGGAACACCGGAGTGTATCCTATCGTGACAACAGAAGGATGCTGCAGTATGACCATCTGGGCTGTGAATTCTGTCGCGACTGTAGGTGGATTGTCCACATGTCCGAGGACATCTCCTCTCGCTATGTCCTTTTTCGCTATTCCCCTGACATTGAAGCCCACATTGTCTCCTGGCTCTGCTTCAGTCATCTGCTCGTGGTGCATCTCGATTGTCTTGCATTCTCCGACGATTCCCTTCCCTTCTCTTGCAGGGACCACTATGACCTTGTCTCCCACTTTCATGACGCCTGTCTCTACCCTTCCTACTGGGACAACTCCGATGCCTGTGATGTTGTACACATCCTGGATCGGCAGCCTCAGCGGAAGCTGTGTGGGCTTCTCAGGCTCTTTGAGGGTATCCATTGTCTCGAGCAGTGTCTTGCCTGTGTACCAGGGCATCTTGTCTGATTTCTTGACGACATTGTCGCCGACAAGTGACGCGATAGGTACGAATGGTATCTCATCTGCCTTGTAGCCTACGCTCTTGAGCAGCTTCTTTGTCTCCTCGACGACCTCGTTGAATCTCTTCTCGTCGTACTTCATCATGTCCATCTTGTTCACAGCGACGATCATCTGGTTGACGCCGAGTGTCCTTGACAGGAAGACATGCTCCTTTGTCTGGGCTGAGACGCCGTCATTGGCTGCGACTACAAGGACTCCTGCATCTGCCTGCGATGCTCCTGTAATCATGTTCTTGACGAAATCCCTGTGGCCTGGTGCGTCGATAATAGTGAAGTAGTATTTCGGTGTCTCGAATTTCTTGTGGGCCAGGTCTATTGTGACTCCCCTTTCTCTCTCTTCCTTCAGATTGTCCATGACAAATGCGAATTCGAATCCGCCTTTTCCAAGCTCTTGTGCTTTCTCTTTGAGCTTTCTCATGGTCTGTTCATCTATGGCTCCTGAGTCGAACAGGACCCTTCCTACTGTAGTTGATTTTCCATGATCAACGTGTCCTATGAAGACCAAGTTGATGTGTACTTTTCCTTTTGCCATATTTGACTCCTCCTTGTGTTTGATTGGATTTGGAAATTCCCCTTTTCAGCCCTTTATAAATGGTTGGACCTAATAATTAAAAAATGGGTCCTTTTTATATCTTTCGCCCATATATGAGGATAAGGTCATTTATAAAGACCTTGACTTTCTCTGATGTGCTTTTGCTGTTTACCTGTCTACTGGTTCTCAGCTAGGCCTTTCCTTGACCTGATATTGGAAATGATCTTGGCCTGCAGCTCCTCTGGCAGCTTCTCGAAATTCTGGTCCACCAGGAAATGTATCCCTCTCCCTTCTGTGGCGGATCTCAGGTCTGAGGTCATCCCGAACATCTCTGCTACTGGCATCTTTGCTTTCACAACTACAGTTGAGCCCATCTGCTGCATGTCCAATAGCTGCCCTCTCTTGTTTGAGATGAGCTTTGAGAGCTCTCCCATGTATTGTTCCGGTGCTTCGAACTGCATCAGCTGGACTGGCTCGAATATGAGGGGATTGGCTGTTCTCATCGCGTCCCTTATGCCCTCCCTGACAGCAGGGTACAGCTGGGCAGGTCCTCTGTGGATCGCGTCTTCGTGCAGCTTGCAGTCCTCCAGTATCACTTTGACTCCGATGCATGGCTCTCTCGAAAGAGGCCCTGCATTCATGACATCTTCGAACATGTCCATGATCATCTCGATTATCTCGCCGATGTGGACAACGCCTCTTGTGGCATCCACGAGCATGTTGCCGTTGAATATGTCCCTGACATTCCTTGATTCTTTTGCGTCCATGCCGAGTTCCTGGAGAGCTTTCCATGTATCCTGGTCTTTCTTCTTTATCCTTCCTGATGTGAGCTTGCCTTCCTTGATGGCCAGCTTGTAGTCATCAGTGAGCGGCTCGACCTTGAAATACAGCTTGTTGTGCTTGTTAGGGGATTTACCTTCTGCCGCCTGCGGGCTCGCTTTTGTTATGGTCTCCCTGTAGACGACAATAGGCGGGCTTGTAGAGACTTCTACGCCTTTCTCTGTCCTGATCCTGTTCTCTATTACCTCAAGGTGCAGCTCTCCCATGCCGCTCATGAGATGCTCGCCTGTCTCGTCATTTATCTCTATGACTATTGTCGGATCCTCTTTCTGCACCTGACGGAGGACTTCGATGAGCTTCGGCAGATCAGAAGGCTTCTTTGCCTCGATGGCTTTTGTGACTACTGGCTCGAATATGTGTTTTATCTGCTCGAACGGCTCCATGGGCTCGACTGATACTGTCTCTCCGGGCATGGCCCCTTTCAGGCCGACCACTCCTATGATGTTCCCGGACACAGCTTCCTCGATCAGCTCCCTCTTCGCGCCGTTGTAGACTGATACCTGCTGGACCCTGACATGCTGCTTTGCCCTGTTCAGGTAGACCATGTCACCTTTCCTTATCTTTCCGGAGAAGAGCCTTCCTGCGCATACCTCTCCTGCATGGGGATCGACGACTATTTTTGTTACGACAAATGACAGCTGCCCCTCTGGATTGCATGCCAGAAGCGATTGTCCTTCTTTGCTCTCAGGATCACCTTTCCATATCTTCGGGATCCTGTATTTCTGCGCTTCCATCGGATTGGGATGGTGGTTTATGGACATGTTGAGTATGACTTCGTGGATGGGCGCTTTCTTCGCGAGAGCCTTTATCTTGTCCTCGTCTCCTGAGGTGTATGCATCGATTATCTCCTTGAATGTGATCCCCTTCTCCTTCATGTAGGGTATGGACAGCGCCCAGTTGTGGAATGCGGATCCGAATGCCACGCTTCCCAGCTCGACATTGACATGCCATTTGGTCCTGTAATCCGGCTCTGCGATCTGGTCTATGAGCTCGTTCATCTTTGTGATGACCTTGATGAATCTCTGCTGCATCGCCTCTGGTGTCAGCTGGAGCTCTTTGATGAGCCTGTCCACCTTGTTTATGAAAAGCACTGGTTTGACTCTTTCCTTGAGGGCCTGCCTGAGCACTGTCTCTGTCTGCGGCATGATTCCTTCCACTGCGCAGCAGAGCACGATTGTCCCGTCGATCGCCCTCATGGCCCTGGTCACGTCTCCCCCGAAGTCCACGTGGCCCGGTGTGTCTATGAGGTTTATCAGGTATTCCTCTCCCTTGAACTCGTGCACCATCGATACGTTCGCTGCATCTATTGTGATTCCCCTGTTCTGTTCATCCTCGTGGAAATCAAGGACGCAGGCCTTTCCTGCGAGGTCCTCTGACATCATGCCTGCTCCTGCGAGCAGGTTGTCTGAGAATGTTGTCTTTCCGTGGTCGATATGCGCGCTTGTGCAGATGTTCCTTATGTGTGTCGGCTTCTTCATGAGCCTTAATACCTTGTCAGTCATCTTTTCTGCCATTATATCACCTATAGTGTGTGTATGTCATGCACTGATTTGTATGAATGGAGCTCGTCGTCCTTGAAATACAGAATTATCTCTTGCTTGGCCTCCTCGATAGAGCCTGATGCGTGGATGAGGTTCTTTATTGATTTCCCTTTGGCATCAGTGTATTCATATGAATGGTGGGCGAAGTCTCCTCTTATCGTCCCGGGCATGGCCTTGCGCGGCTCTGTCGGCCCGACTATCTTCCTGACTGTCTCCACTGCATGAAGCCCTTCCAGCACCATCGCGATGACCGGGCCTTCTGTGATGTATTTCTCCAGTCCCGGATAGAATGCTTTCTGGATGTGCGCCGCATAATGTCTTTTTGCGAAATCAGGTGTTATCCAGATGAATTTCATCCCGACTATCTTCATCCCTGCGTCTTCGAATCTTGAGATTATCCTGCCAGAGAGCATTCTCTGGACGCAGTCAGGCTTCAGCAGCACCAGTGTTCTTTGCAGCATTTTGCCCTCTATGCCTTGCGGACAAATTTCTTTGTCCACCTTGTCTCTCTCGGTTTCCTCTTTAGCTTTGTGTTCTTCTGGCATTTTGATGAGCAGAAATAGATCATCTTGCCGTCATTCTTTATGAGCATCTTGCCTGTTCCGGCCTCGATTTGCTCTCCGCAGAAGCTGCATTTTGCCATTTGTATCACCTTCAGCTGCTTCCTCTTCCCCCTTTGCTCAGCTGTCTTGCTTCTATTTCAGTCTCTCTGAGCATCAGGATGTCCCCTTCCTGGACAGGCCCTTTGACATTTCGCCTCAGGACCTTGTTCTTGTCTCTCCCGTCTAGTATCCTGCATCTCACCTGGATGGCTTCCCCTCTTGTGCCGGTCCTGCCGATTATCTCTTCGACCTTGGCAGGCCATGCCATCGAGAAGACGATCCCTTTCTTGATCTCTTCGGCAACAGCCTCTTCCTTGCCTTTCATCTTCCTTATCGCTGCCATTTTGGACCTTACTCCTTCCCTGCAAGTTTTGCTATCTCTTTGATTATGTTCTTTGCTTCGCCTTCCTGCACTATCGCGACGCAGGATGTCTTGACGCCTACGCCTGCTGCTGCGCCTAGCTCTTCCTTGCTTCCGACTGCTACGCAGGGTATCCCCTTCTCGTCTGAAAGCAGTGGAAGATGCATCACGACTTCGGGAGGTGTCACATCTTTTGCGATCACAACAAGTTTTGCTGTGGATTTCTCTATCGCTTTTGTGACCTCATTTGTCCCTTTCTTGAGCTTGCCTGTTGTTTTTGCTAACTCTATCGCTTCAAAGACTTTTTCTTGTTGATCTTTTTCTAGTTCTATGGTTGGCATTTGGTTTCACCTCATAGTAACTGCCTTATTTGATGAAATAAGCTCGAATTGAGCTGTTTTCCTATAATCGGGCACAATCCAGAAAGATTTGCCTCATTCCAGCGCATGACACCATTTTCTCGGCATCTGGCTATCATCAATCACAGGTGATATTTCAAAGAAAATAGGGGGTTAATAAATGTAGCGGATATCGGGGTATACAACGAGTTATATATGAAAATAAATGAAAACCTTATTTCCTTTGTCACTTATCATCTTTATTTCCTTTATAAATTATTATCTTTATTTCCTTTATCGCCTTTATCACTTTATCAGCTGTCACCTTTATTGCTCCTCCCCTTTATCATCCAACCCTCATCCGCCCTTATATCTCTTTTATTCCAGGTCTTTCGGGCTGAATTCAGAAAAGCTTTTTTTCAGGAATCTCATTTCGCATTTAGGTGAATCCCATAGAAGGAATCCTCCTGAAGACTTCACATCCCCATAGATGAGCATGATGTCAGGAGGGATGAAGTATGAGCTGTACAGGTTGTCCTTTATCTCCTCTTCTGTTATGTCTTCTATCTGGAGCTTTCCCATGGTTGCCTTGCGTGTTATCATCCTGCATGCATCTATTATCTCCTCATGGCCGTCATAGTTGAGGCAGAGATTGAGGAAGTAGGAATCATAGTCTTTTGTCTCTTCAATGACTCGCTTAATGGTATTGACCACCTCGCCCCCGAGGTCATACCATTTGCCGAGTATGAATACCTTGACCTTGTTTGCCTTGATGGTCTCATCAGTCTCGAGTTTTGCGAAGATGGAGTTCAGGCAATCTGTATTCTTCTCAGCCCCGGCCAGGTTTATTGTTATTATGGGTATCTCTTTTTCTGCCTGTGTTCTTATGATCTCGAATATCTTTTCTTTGCATTTTTCTGTATCCTTTTCGGGCATGTTGATTTCTGGTATGTTCAATGCTATTGCTATATGGTTCACCTTGCCCCTTTCGATCTTCCCCAAGCCTTTGAAGCCTGTGAGCCTCTGCATGTATTCTTTGAACATGTTTTATAATATATTAAAAAAACTTTATAAAGATTGCTGTTTTGGTCCAGAAGATGCTTGACATTATTCTGTATTCCGCTGCCATCATGGCTCTGCTTATCAGCTCTGTGTCTGACCTGAAGATCAGGGAAGTTCCGGATTGGGTGAGTTACTCATTGATATTCTTGGCTCTCGCATCCCGGCTGATTTTTTCTCTGCATGAGCATGATTTCATCCCTTTCCTGCAGGGCTTGGTCGGATTCGCAGTGATGTTCCTCATCGCGCTGGCCATGTTCTATACAGGCCAGTGGGGCGGCGGTGATTCAAAGCTTCTCATGGGCATAGGCGCTGTCTTTGGCATCCCGTTCAGCCTCCAGCAGATCCCTCTGCTCGTCATATTCATTGTCAATCTGCTTTTCCTGGGAACAGTCTATGGTCTCATCTGGTCTGTAGCCCTGGTTGTCATCAGGTTCAGGGATTTCAGGAAAGAGTTCAAGGCATTGTTCAGGAAGAGGGTCTCTGTTATGAGCCTCAGGTATGTCCTGATCTTCTCCTTCTGCCTTTTCATACTTGTCTTCTTCACGAGGATACGTCTGCTTCAGGTGATGCTGCTGGCCCTTGCAGGCATTGCGATAATCACTTTTTTTGTGTCCATTGCTATCAAGGCAGTGGAGAATTCTTGCATGTACAAGCATCTTCCTCCTGAAAAGCTGACAGAAGGTGACTGGATTGCAGAGGATATCAAGGTCAGCGGCAGGCACATCTGCGGCCCTAAGGATCTCGGCATCTCGAAAGAGCAGATCAGGGAGCTTATCATGCTTAAGAAGCAGAAGAAGATAAGCAGGGTCCTGGTGAAAGAAGGCATCCCGTTTGTCCCTTCTTTCCTTTTCGCGATGATAGCGACGATGATGCTTGGCAACTGGCTTGCGTTAGTGATGAGGTGAGACTATGATATACTTCGGATATTTTGGTATGGCCGCTCTTCTGGTTTCTTATGCTCTGCTCAATACGAGATATAATGTGCTCTTCGTGCCGATCGCGACCATTGCAAGCATTCTCCTCACTCTCCATGCCATACTTCTCACTGACATCCCGTTCATTGTCGTCAATGGATTCATTGTCATCTTATTGGCGGTCAAATGGTATAGGGGCGACAAGAGATCCCATCTATGATGTTATTTACTTTCAAAAACATTCTTCAGGTTTTCCATAGGCCCGGAATCCAGCGGTGAAGGTTCAAGTATTGGCTCTTCATACGTCTTCGGGCTCGGTATCATTCGGGTTATCAATCCGATCACAAGATAGAATATCGGAGCAAAGAGCAGCACCGCAAGACCGAGTTGTAGGCTGAGGTCAATTTTTCCGTATATCACTGGTGTGAAAAAAATAATGAAGTAGGCTATCATCCTTATCTTGCCGAGGACTTTGACTCCCTTCACCATCTTCAGACCGAAGATTATCACCAGTGCGCCATAGATTATTATCAACGCAGAGATACCTATCTTAGCATAGAAATATATTGTCTTCTCGAACCATTGTGTTGTGCCCGCTAGCGTCCTTAACCAGTCAACACCGGCCCAGATCAGCACCACACCATTTGTTATTGCATTGCCGAGGCTTGTCCCTTTCTTCTCTTGGAAGAGCTCCGTGAATATCCACATGAGGTATACAGGAACAAGTATCCAGAGGAGTTCGGGGAACCTGAATGGCGCAGAGAACAGCTGGCCTGATATGCTGAGCATCTCTCCTATGTAGCTTATCGCGCTCATTTGATTGCTTCACGGATCTTTTTCTTGAATTTATCTATTTCCATATCGACATATTCGGTATGGCCCGCCTTGAATGGCTGGTCGTCTGTTATGAATCTCGGTACGATATGGTAATGTACATGCGGGACTTCCTGCCCTCCTGCTTTCTTGATATTGACAAATATGTTGAGTCCGTCGCAGAGCAGCCCTTCCTTGATGCCTTTGGCGACTTTCATCACTGCCTTCTGGAGCCTGCAGTGGCTCTCGTCATCCATCTGCAGAGGTGTCTCGGCATGCTTCTTCGGCATGACCAGTGCATGCCCTTTCGCTATCGGGTTTATGTCCAGCATTGCGAAATGCTCATCGTCCTCGTAGATCTTTGCGCATGGCATGTCTCCTTTTATTATCTTGCAGAACACACAATCTTTGATTGTGTGCTCGGAAATCTCAGATTTCCTTTGGATGCAGTCTGTCATTTTTTCCCCTCCAGGTATTCTCTCAGCTTGTCGAGCGCCTTTCTCCTGTGGCTTATCTCGTTCTTGTTTTCCAGTTCAGAGAAGGGCTTTTCATATCCTTCAGGTATGAATATCGGATCAAAGGCGAATCTCCTGACAGGTGAAGGCTTGCATATCCTCCCTTCGACGCTGCCGACGAATATCTCTGTTGATTTTCCGTCTGTATAGCCGATGTATGCCTTGGCCCTGGCTTTCTTGTCCTTGTCCTTCACTAGATCATAGAGCCCTTCTGTGCCTAGCTTCTCGAAGAAGTGCTTGATGTAGGGCCCGGGCAGTCCATTTAGTCCTTCCATTTCCAAGGACACGTCCTCCACTATGCATGGTCTCATGAGATGTGCATATGCTTTTGCCAGTTTGTCATTGATGATCTCGTCAGCTTCTCCCTGTATCTCATCAATATCAAATTTTTCCTGTATCACGTCGAATCCGGAGAGTATCCTCTTAGCTTCTTCGTATTTGTTCTTGTTCCCTGTCACAAAGACAACCTGCATGAGGATCACTCAAGCCCTTCAAAGATGTAGCCTTTGCTCTCTGCGATTATTCTGGTGTATCCCCTTTGCTCGATCTCTTTGTCATGCACGCCGATCTTCCTGAATATCTCCAGTGCCTTATTCTTTGCTTCTTCAGGGTTGTCTGTCTTTAGTTCTATCTCCAGGAAAGTGCCCAGTCCTTTTATGTTGTCTATGTTGATCTCGAAGTCATCCAGCTGTGCCATTATCCTGTCCTTGAATATGGTGAATATCTCTGTGAAGTTCATCTCGCGGAGCATGCTGTTCATCTCAGATGCGTTCTTTATCTCGACATAATGTTCTATCCAGTCCCCGTGCGCTCGGAGCTTCTTTAGGTTTATGCTTTTCTTGTCTACCTCATCCCTCACCCTGATTATGAAGGCTCCGGGCTTCTGTATGCTCTGCTCTTGCCCGATGGGCTTGAAGTAATGGTCAACCTGTGTTGTTGATCCGCAGAAGAGTGTTCCTATGTCTAGAAGTTTCTGTTTCACCTCTTCTAGGCTTTCTATCCTGGCCCTGAGGCCGTATTTGTCAGGATGAGCCATATGGCTTTCTTAAGAAGCTGCATATATAAATGTTATGGACCGGTCGGGACTTTCGCCAGCATCATTTTGGTGTTTTGGCATCCATCTGTTGCTGTTTCGAACCCGAGGCCCCTACCACTTTGGAGCTTTTCAGCCTTGCCAAGGTAATGCTCTACCAGGCTGAGCTACCGGCCCAAGGATAATGACAAATGAAGGTCTTGGTTATTTTTTTTGCATTTTTGGGCCGGACAATATAAAGTATGGGCTTGAGCAAAGCGAAACCCATGAAAGTGTCAACTGATTTCTCAGTTGGGCTACCGGCCCATTTGTAGCAGGATTTCCTTGAGCTGTATTTATATTTATCTGCTTTATTTAGAAAAAACATATATATGCTTGCTTTATGAGCACAGGTTATGGCTCATATGGGGCAGGCGGGATATCAATATGGATGATCTGGATATAAAGAAGGAGATCAGGAATTTTTCATTGCATAATGCTGTCAAGTTCAATGGCAAGGCCTCTTCTGGTGCAGTTATCGGAAGGTTGGTTGGCAAGCACCCTGACATTAAGGCCCGGCTCAATGAGTATGGCAGGATCATCTCAGACATAATAAAGGAAGTCAATGCCATGGATCCTGATGCGCAGATGAAGGAGCTGGAAGAGAATGCGCCTGAATTGCTTGAGGAGAAGAAGGAAGTGAAGAAGAAGGATCTTCCGGAACTGAAGCTGATTAAGGATGAGGTCGTCATGAGGTTTGAGCCTAGCCCGAGCGGTCCGCTCCACATCGGCCATCTCTATCCTCTCGCTTTGAATCTCGAATATGTCAGGAGATACAAGGGGATCTTCTATCTCAGGATAGCTGACACGAATGCCGACAATATCGACCCTGGATCCTACAGTCTTATCCCTGAGAATGCAGGATGGTTCGCGAAGAGGGAGATAAAGCCCGTGATCCAGTCTGACAGGATGGAGCTGTACTACAATTATGCGCTCAAGCTCATCGAGGAGGGCTACATGTATGTGTGCGGGTGCACAGCAGATGAGTTCAAGGAGCTCAAGGCGAAGAAGTCTGAATGCCCCTGCAGGAACCTGAAGGTCGGCGAGCAGGTGAAGAGATGGCACAGGATGTTCGACAGGGAGAAAGGATATCAGGAAGGCGAAGCTGTCGTCAGGTTCAAGACAGACATGAAGCATAAGAATCCTGCGATGCGTGATTTCCCGATGATTAGGATAAATGATTCTGAGCATGCGCGGCAGGGATCGAGGTATCGCGTATGGCCGCTCATGAACTTCTCCGTCGCTATAGACGACATGGACATGGCAGTCACCCACACACTGAGGGGCAAGGACCATGCAGACAATGCGAAGAAGCAGGCCATGATACATCACGCCCTGGGATATCCGACGCCGTATGCGATCAGCGTCGGGAGGATAAATTTCCTGGGCTTCCCTGTATCATGCTCGCAGACGAAGGCCGGCATCAAGGAAGGCATGTACGAAGGCTGGGACGATGTCAGGATTCCGTTTGTCCCTGCACTGAAGAGGAGGGGTTACCGGCCTGAGGCTTTCATCAGGTATGCGCTTGATGTCGGTGTCAGCGCAAATGACAAGAGTGTCGACATCAAAGATTTCTTCAAGACAATAGACTGCTTCAACAAGGAGGTCCTTGATCCCGTCTCACAGAGGTTTTTCTTTGTCAGGGATCCTGTCGGTATCGATATCTCAGGTTCTCCTGATCAGGAAGTCGAGCTTGATCTTCATCCTGAGCACAGGAAAGGCGGCAGGAAGTTCATGACTTCCTCTTCATTCTGGGTTGAACAGCGGGATTTCGAGAAGTTCAGGGAAGGCAGCCTCTACCGCCTGATGGACTGCCTGAATTTCAGGAGGAGCGGGGATTCTTTCAGGTTCGTCTCTGCAGACTACCGTGATTTCAAGGACAACGGCGACATGATCATCCATTGGCTTCCGCAGGATGAGACAGTTGATGTCGAGGTCCTCATGCCTGACAACACTGTGGCATCAGGTTTTGGTGAGAGAGGCATTGTTGGTCTTGATGTCGGTGACATCATCCAGTTCGAGAGATTCGGATTCTGCAGGCTTGAGAATGCCTCAGGCAAGTATTTTTTTGTCTTCTGCCACAGATAGCTCAGTTTTCTTTTTACAGACGGGAAAACGCAGTTTTTTCGAAAGATTTATATAGTAGTTCGGGGGTTTTAGCAGTATTACTCAAATAAAATGGGGTGAAATTATGTTAGTGGTAAAAGCTAAGATTAAGGATTATGCAAAGGGTTTTAACGTCGCTGGAGATTTTGCTGATGAGTTGAGCAAGAAATGTACTGAGATGATCAAGGCAGCCTGTACAAGGGCTGAGGCCAATGGCAGGAAGACAGTGATGGCAAAGGATCTGTAGAATATTCTATTTCTTGCTTTTATTTTGTTTTAATGCGATGAGGCTTTTCTTTGCAGAGCCCAGTCTCTGCTTTATCCTCTCGATGTCCTCTATTTTGGTATCCTTTCTCTTCCTGAGCTCTTCGAAGTTTGCCTCCAGTATCATGATGTGATTGTCTATTGCATCGACCTCGGCTTTTGTCAGCCTGGCCCTCTCATCTATCTTCTTCTCGAGCTCTTTCTTGAGTTCCTCCTGTATCCTTGTCCTGTCTGTATTCTGGGTTGCTGTCACGCTTGTCTTCATCTCCTGTATCGTCTTCCTGAACTCGTCTATCTGGCGCTCGTTCTGCTTGAGTTTATGCTCATAGTTGTTCTGTATGATCTCGAATTTCTCGTGGAGCAGGGAAAGCTGCTCTGAGAGCTGTTTCATTGCCCCGACTTCCTCTTCCTGCCTTGCCATCACCCTGTGCTCTGTATTCATGATCTGGCTTACTGTGTCGTGGAGCTTCGCTATCTCCTTCTCTATCCTTTCCTTGGAGCTCCTCTTGTCTGAACTGACTTTTTTTACCTGCTCAAGCTGGTTTGCCAGTTTCTTCTTCAGGACCTCTTGGTATTGCCTTTTCCTAGAAACAGTTGCCAGTGCCTTCATGAAGGATCTGACTCTTGCTTTGTCGAGCTGTGGGTAATAGTAGTCAATCTTGTCTGCGACTGTCATATTTGGGCCTTGTTTGGGTGATGGATCTGTTTGGTCTGTGATTTATTTGAAATTGAAGAACCCGCCTTTCTTTTCCTGCGGCTTTATGAGAGGAGGCAGCTTCTCTGGCATGGGTCTCGCCCCCGGAGCGCCCATCGGCGGTTGGCTCATCTGCCCGAATCCCTGAGGTGCTTGTCCTGGCTGGTTCATCTGCATCCTTGATGGTTCCATCTGCATGCCGGATCCCATCGGCATTGGTTGCGACGGATATCCTGGAGGAGAGCTTGGTCTGCTGGATAGTCCTCCCATAGGCATTGCGCTCATCGGTTCAGGCCCGTACATGTCAGGTCTGGGTGAGGGATGCGCCGGCGCTGTCGGCCCGAATGAACTCATTGAACTCGGGCCTGTATCGAAAGACGGCTGCGGCTTTGATGCTGCCGGCCTGGGCGCCTTGCTCTTGTCCATGAATTCCTTGAGCATGTTGGCCATCGTCAGTATTCCTTTGGCGATCTTCTCGTTTGTTCCCATCAGCTCATCCAGCTTGTCATAGAGCGGCTCTATCTTCTTTGCCACTATCTGGCTTTCGCGCTCTTCTATCTTCATCTCATCGCTCGCCTGTTTGAAAAGGTTCATCATGGCATTCAGGCTGAGTGTCAGGTCATTTATGCTGCCCATGAGCTTCTTTCCAGAATCAGTTCCCGCAAGGGGATTTTTCTTGAGCTCCTCGACCTCTTTCCTTAGCTTGATTATTTCTTCATGAGGCACTAAATCATAATCTTCATCCATTGCCACCACCTTTTTTTAATGAAAACAGAGCCGAAACAAAGCCTCTTGGCTTAATTATTGGCTGTATGATATGATATGTTCCTATATTCCTTTCTTAAATTGCTTTATAAATGTTGTGGTGGATTATTCCCATTTTGATGGTAAAATTTAAATATCAATTTTATCATTATACCTCCAGGTTTCGTCTTATGGTGTTGTCTGCGATGAGAATGACTGGAATGGAAGACTGATTTCTGATATGGAGACTTTGGAGGAAAAGACATGAGCAAGGTTGTCACAAGGTGCCCGAAATGCCGTGCAAAGATTAGCGAAGAGGATATTGTCTGTCCGAAATGCGGCGCTGATGTTGCCTGAATGGGAAATGAAGGCGGGACAGTAGATAGAATGGTTGATTGACTATTTCTTCGGGGCTGCTGCAGGTTTGGCATCCCCTTCCGCTGCCTTCTTCTCTTCAGGCGCCAGCTCATTGATTATTGTCAGCGGGATCTTTGCCTCTTTCAGTTTGCTCCTGATCTCAGACTTGGATTTGCCTTCCATTGATGAGATTATTGATTTTGCCGTCGCTTCGAACTCTGCTCTCTTATGCTTGATTTCTTCCTCGAGTTTCTTCCTCTCATCTTCCATCTGTTGGACCTCTTCTGCTGAGAGCTCTGTCTTCTCTTCCTTGATCTCCTTGTCGAACCTGCCGGCATCCACATCCTTGATTGCCTCGCGGGCCCTCTTTCCTTCAATCATGACACCCATGGAATCGCATGTACCCATGATCTCCTTGATTTTCTGCTTGAGATCTTTCCCGAGGAGGGCGTCTTCCTTCATCTTTGCGACCTTGATGATGTTCTCAATCCTTACGTCTGCCACGAATTCAGTCGGGTTCCCTGATCCCTTCTCAAGGTGGGCTTCTTTCAGGATGAGCGCTGATGCAGGCGGGGTGCCTACTGTGATCGTGTATTCTTTTGTGCTCTTGTCGATTATTATCTTGACAGGCACCTGCATGCCTTTGAAGCCTGCTGTCTTCTTGTTTATGTCAGCTATGACCTGGCCTATATTGAGTCCCATTGGGCCTAATGCTGGCCCTAATGGAGGCGCAGCTGTCGCTTTTCCGCCTTCGATCAATGCTTCCACTGTATCCTTAGCCATGATTTACGCAGAAACTAGGAACTATTTATATTTGTTTTGTATATCAAGGCTCTGTCAGGAGAATCAGCGTAGAGCGTGACTTTGCAACTTTTCACACTTTTTATATATGTTCTAGTGATTTAATTTCAATATTGATGGTATATTTTTGTAAAAAAGATTCATGATATCTGCAACTGATCAGGCATGGACCCCGGGAACAGACATGGATCAGAAAAATGAGTATGGATAAGAGGATCATATTGCGGCCAGTCACCCATAACGACATTTCATCAATAAAGGGGATAGAAAAAGATTATTCCTCTTCCCCTGTCTCATCATCCCTTCTGATGACCTTGATGGCATCCATCTTGACAGTGATAGGGATGGGTACTGCTGCCTCAAGAAGCTCGACAACAACCTCTTCCTTCTGCCGGTTGATACGGGTGACCTTGCATTTCTCTCTCTTGAACGGGCCTGAGATGATCTCTGCGATATCATTCTGCTTGACATTCATCTGCACCTTGACCTGCTCAAGCATGTGCTCGATCTCCTTGTAGTCGATCTCTTTTGGGAGGATACCTCGGGCATAAGGGATTCCTGTGGTGGCCTGCTCTGCATCCTGCCTTGTCGCAGCCTCCACGAACACATACCCCCTCATCCCGTGGGGCCTGACGAGCGAGAATACGTTCAGCCCTTTCTTCTCGGCATTTGTCGATACGAAATCAAGGACCTGGTCTTCCCTGTTCGCTGTGGTCCTCAAGGCATAAAGATGGGTGTCAGCTTTCTGTTCTGCTTGCTCTGCTTCCATTTTATCCTCCGAACAATGTGGACTTTATCATGGTTATTATGAAACCGAGAAGTCCGATTATGATGATGCCGAGGCCCGATACCTTGACTATCGTCTTGAATTCGAGCATTGTCGGCTTCTTCGTCACTTTGAGCACTCGCCAGCACTCTGCGAGATATGTCTTTGTCTTGAACCAAAATTCTGCCATTGTCTTCACCTGATCTGTATTGACTAATCCACAAATTCTATCCCGAGTTCATTCTCGATGTCTTTCTTGAATTTCCTGCGCACGGTCCTCTGCCCGAATATCTGGCTTGACTTGACACCCGTGATTATGAGCAGTGTCCTTATGACATTCGAGAGGTCCTCTGATATCTGGGCGCCCCAGATCACCCTTGCATCCTCATCGAGCTTCTCTGATATGGTCTCCACGATCCTGCGGGCCTCCTCGAGCGTCATGTCAGGTCCGCCTGCCACATTGATGAGCGCACCATTGGCACCTGTTATGTCGACATCAAGCAGCGGGTTGTTGAGCGCCTTCTCCACAGCATCTATCGCCCTGTTCTCTGTATCGCTCTCGCCGACGCCGATGAGCGCAACCCCTCCGTTGCCCATCACGGCCCTGATGTCCGCGAAATCCAGGTTGACCAGCCCTGCTTTTGTGACCAGCTCTGCTATCCCCTTGACTGCATTTGTGAGTATCTCATCTGCCACCTTGAACGCAGTATGCAGCGGGAGGTCCGGGGCCAGCTCAAGCAGCTTGTCGTTTGGTATGACTATCAGTGTGTCGACGAGGCTCTCCATCTTCTCAAGCCCGAGCACTGCATTCTCATATCGCCTTGCGCCTTCCATCGCGAAAGGCATTGTCACGATTCCCACCACTAGTGAACCGAGCTTCTTCGCCACTTCTGCGACCACAGGCGCTGAGCCTGTTCCTGTGCCTCCGCCGAGGCCGCATGTGATGAATACCATGTCCGCCCCTGCTATTGCGGACTTGATGTCATGCTCATTCTCTTTTGCCGCTTCTTCGCCTATTTTTGGGTTTGATCCGGCTCCGAGGCCTCTTGTGGTCTCTTTGCCTATGAGCAGTTTCTTGTCAGCTGATGTATAGAGCAGGTCCTGGGCATCGGTGTTTATGGCGACGGTCTCAGCGCCGGAGATGCCTATCTCAGTCATCCTGTTGATTGTGTTGTTGCCTCCTCCTCCGCATCCGACCACTTTTATTGTGGCCCTCTGCTTGGAGAGCACTTCCTCAAGCTCTGCATCGATCATGTTTGCCGAATTGTGCGGTCTGCTGAATTCGACCGGCCTCTCTGAGGCATTCTTGATGATTGTTTCCACTTTGGCCCACCTCTATTTGAAGATCAGTGATTTTGATGGCTTTTTTGATGATAAACTTATATATAAACCTATTCTTTCAGCCCTTCAGGCTCTTCAGTGTTGCTCAGGCCTTTCCCTTTCTGCTCTTCTCTCGGATCTCGTTTCTTCTCTTGCTTCTGCTCTAGTTTCTGCTCTTGCTTCTGCTCTAGTTTCTTCTCTTGTTTCTGCTCTTGTTCCGGATCTTGCTTGGCGGTGATTTTGACTTCCAGGTTAGTGATGTTTCTGAGCTTCTTTTCGAATTCTGTTATCACTTCATGCGGCAGCTGGATGCCTTTCTTGAACTCGACAGATGCATTTTTCCCGTCGGCTGATACAACGAACGACTCTTCCTTGACCCGTAGCAGTGTAGTTATGTAAGAACTGATCTGCTTTGCCTTGTCATCTATCTTCCCGAGCACCTTTACAAGGTATTTCACATTCTTTCCGGATAGGGGATGGTTGAAGTCGACTATCGTCCTCCCGCCGCTCACTGTCTTGACTGTCCCCATCATGCCGTCGATATTCACCTCGAGGCCGGGCATAGGGTTGATGTTCTGCTTCTTGAATTTTGACGTCGATATGAGCTGGATGAGCTTTGCGCTCTTCTTGCCGAATGCGTTCTCGGCATCTAGCTTGATCTGGTGCTCGCCGACATCCTTGCCGACAAGCGCATCTTCGAGACCCTGGAGCATCATGCCTTCTCCAACGCATATGATGACAGGACCGTATTTCATCTTCTCGTCATGGATGCCTTTCTCCTTCGCATCCTTCTCGATGGTTGTGTCGAAGAGTATGCTGTCTCCTGCCTCTTCATCCAGGTATCCTGAATATTCTATCTCAATGAAGTCTCCTTTTTTTATCATCTTTCTACCCCTATTTAGCTGATATTGTGTTTTGCGTGATACCAGAATTGGGATTGTTTTAAATGATTTTTGCTGCCATTTATAAATTTTACGCAAAAAGAAGAAGGATTTAGTACTATAAAATAGTAATATCAGTTAGATTTTTATATTATTGTCCTAAACCTTGTATCATGGTTATTGCGAAAAAATCTGGGAGATCAGCTTCTGAACCCATAGAATTGCCTGAATATTTTGCTTACCTGATGGGTCTCCAAAGGAATCTCAGGAAAGCGCTTGTCCTTGGCTCAGATTCACCATACACAAGATCTATTCTGAAGAATGGCCTGTCATCAGCCCTCACAGCTGTGGGCAAGGAGCTGAACCATGCAAGCTCCCGCAGTGTGATGTCCCGGGAGGAATGGGATGCTGCAGAGAAGAAAGCTTATTCTATTGATGTCCGTGTTGATGGCTTGTATTCCTTCCATCAGGACCTTATCAGGTATCGTTCGAATTTCGGCAGGATAGGCCGGACTTCTGCGGCAGATTGTGCAGCAGGTCTCATGGATACAGTGACACATGTCGTGAACATAGAGGATTACATCATGAGATTGCTGGATGATCCGTCAAAACCTTTCTACACATATGGATATATCATGGATAATGTCCATCCTGACATTGACCCGGATCTTTTTTCAGGGGTCCGGCATGATCCGTTGATGCTTAATGTGCTTTTCTTCCTGCAGAACAGTGAGACTGTCAGGCCTCAGCCGAATGATCAGCCTCCGAAGGTATACCCTCACGGGGTCAATGATGGGTGGGGGTGCCCGGAAGAATGGGATGCATTCAGGTATATGCTTGTCGCCGGGAGAAATGCTGAAGATGACACAAAGCTGACACAGGATGAGTTCAGTGGTCTGCTGAACAGGATGAAGAGCATGGATCTCATAAGGACAATGCATAAGTCAAGGCTTGAGATACACAAGAATTATCGGAAGGATATCTGAATCATGTCTGGGTTCAGCGGTTTCTTTTTGGCCAGTTCCTTTTTGGAGCAGCCTCATCTATCTTGTCCAGGATTGCCTTCGCGACCTCTTCCGCTGTCCTGTGTGTCGTGTCGATGATAAGGTCATAGTTGCTCTTGTCAAGATAATCAAAACCATAATACCTTATCCAGCGCTCCCTGTTTATCTCTTCTCTGGCTTTCAGGCTTTTCATGGCTTCATTTTTATCCTCGAAGCTTTCCTCTTCTCTTTTCTGTTTCACCCGTCTGTCGACTCTTACTGCAAGGTCTGCGTCTATGAACACCTTGAATGCGTGTGGTATGAAATGCGCCCCCAGCCAGGTGTCGATGACGATATTTTCCCGCTCTCCGAGCCTTGACTGCTTCTCATCGATCAGGGCGTCTATTTTCCTGTCTTTGGCCTCAAGTTCTCCGAGTTCCAGTATCGAGATGCTCTTCTCGCGCGCGATCTCGCGCTGCAGGTCCCCGATGGATGCATGCGCATATCCGAGTTTGGATGCAAGAATTTTTGCCACCGAGCTCTTTCCGGATCCGCCTGTTCCGCTGACAGTTATTATCATACCCAAGAATTCAGCTCTGTATTATAAATAGTTTATGGGATTAATAAATAGTTTATGGGATTATTCGACAAACAGGGTTGTCTTGACCTCAGCGAATACCTTGTCCCCTATGCTCATTGTGACTGGTGAGACGATTATGGTGCCGGTCCCTTTCTTCCTGCGTCTCTCTGCGCCCGATACGCAGTAGACCCCGATGTCACGCCCTCTCCAGTCGAAGGGGAATATCTTGGCGCCGAAACCCATGTAGACGATCTTCCTGCCGTCCATCTCTTCAGGGTCTGCCCTCTTCATGAGATACCCTGATGTGAATGGCAGTGCTGCTGTGCCCATCACAAGGTCTGCTTCTGTGAATCCTGTCCGCTCTTTCAGCTTTCCGAGCTGTTCCTGGTTGAGCTCGCATGCATCCAGTAGGCGCACTGGATATTCGCTGGTCAGGTCAGTTACATGACGGAGTTCTTGCGGGACCTCTGGTCTGACTCCGCCGTTTGCAGAAGAATAGGTGAATCTGAAGTCTGCTTTCTGTTTTTTTGTGGCATCATCGAATATGCCGACTCCGATTTCGCATTCCAGTCCGTCGTTGCCTGTCTCTGCTACGATGAACTGCAGGTCCCTTGAGGGATATGCCGGAGCCATGTTTCTCATTGTTACAGAAGTCAGATGAAGGCCGGCCATCCTTGGGTACATGGCCTTGACAGCCACCTCTGCAAGCGTCAGCATCTGCATCCCGGGCATGACGACATCCTCTAACCCGTATTTTTGAGCGCATGCGCATTCCCTGTGGACTGGATTGGTATCTCCTGTGAGATTGCAGACTGATGCAAAGCTGCCTGGGGTGGGCGTGTATACGAATGACATATCAGCCAATTGTTTTGGGAAGAGCATTGCAGAAGGTGACAATAAGGGGCTATATAAATTTTGACTAATTTCACTCATTCTGATCTTTCAGCAGT
Organism: Candidatus Woesearchaeota archaeon; assembly: GCA_016928155.1. Taxonomy (NCBI): domain Archaea; kingdom Nanobdellati; phylum Candidatus Woesearchaeota; species Candidatus Woesearchaeota archaeon. The sequence goes on from JAFGLG010000004.1 coordinate 23,154, forward strand.
CCGGAGCCATCAGTCCCAAAACATATATAAAACAGTATATAAATATGGGAGTAGGGTAATATCATGATGAAGGCAAGGACAAAGTCAAAAGAGGTTCAGGATATCAATCAGCAGCTGAAGGATTATAAGGAAGAGTTCGGATCTAGGATCCTCGAATCAGGCCTTGATGCATCGACGCATAAGTTCAAGCATATGATGGATGACCTCTATGATTATCTTTCTGTCCAGTATGCCCCTGAGCCTGAGCTTGAGACAAGGATTGATATGAAGCTTGATAATCTGGGCAGCAGGATCTCGACACTCTCGAAGAAAGGTGAACTTTTTCTCTCCTCGATTGAAGGCCTTTCAGATTCTCTTTATGACTGGGAGCACCCGCCTGCCCCTAAGCCGGTGGAGGCTCCGAAGCATCGCTTTGAGCAGATAGATATGCCGCTCACAGGGACAAGATTTGAGCCAATGAAGGATTCTGGACCATCCTTATTGCAGAGGATCATTGATTTCTTTAAGAAGCTCTTTAAAAAGTGAACTTCCCCGCCCCAAAAGATTTAAATATACCTGATTTCGGATTTCTTGTTGGTGATTAGGGGGTTTGATTGTGGGTCTTATTGCTATATGCTGGTGGTTCAGCATGAGTATATGGCAATTGCATAGCATGATCACAACGTTTTGCATAGCATGATAACAATGTTGCTTAGCATGATCACAACGATGGATAATTTAACAATGAGGTGAGTTATATGACAAAAGAAGTGCAGCCTATTTTCATTTTGCCTGAAGGCACTCAGAGGAGTTCCGGAAGGAATGCCCAGCGGAACAACATCATGGCAGCTAAGCTTGTGGCTGAGACTGTCCGCACGACTCTTGGTCCGAAAGGCATGGACAAGATGCTTGTGGATTCTTTGGGTGATGTTGTTGTCACGAATGATGGGGTCACGATTCTTGAGGAGATGCAGATTGAGCATCCCGCTGCCAAGATGATTGTCGAGGTGGCAAAGACCCAGGAGGATGAGGTCGGCGACGGTACGACGACTGCTGTGGTCATTGCCGGCGAGCTCCTTAAGCAGGCTGAGGACCTGCTCGACCAGGATATCCACCCGACTGTACTTGCAAGAGGTTACAGGCTGGCCGCTGAGAGGTCACAGGAGATACTAAACCAGATTGCAGAGAAGGTGACTGAGAAGGATACAGACATGCTGAAGAAGATTGCCATGACTGCCATGACAGGCAAGGGCGCCGAGTCTGCGAAGGAGAAGCTCTCTGAACTCACTGTGCAGGCCATCAAGCAGGTCATGGAGAAGTCCGAGGATAGGATCAGGATTGACCGGGATGACATTAAGATAGAGAAGAAGATCGGGAATACAGTGGAATCTTCCTCTCTTATAAGGGGTATTGTGCTCGACAAGGAGAAGGTGCATTCAGGGATGCCCTCGGTCGTTGTCGATGCAAGGATCGCTCTGATCGACTCAGCGGTCGAGATAAAGAATACTGAGATAGACGCCAAGATCCAGATAACTGATCCTGGTCAGATGCAGGCTTTCATTGATATGGAAGAGAAGATGCTGAGGAACATGGTCAATAGGATTGTTGACAGCGGTGCCAATGTGGTGTTCTGTCAGAAGGGTATAGATGACATAGCCCAGCATTTCCTTGCGAAGTCCGGCATCTATGCTGCCAGGCGTGTGAAGAAGTCTGATATGGAGAAGCTAGCCAGGGCCACTGGCGCCAAGATTGTCACAAACCTTGATGACTTGGGGAAGAATGATCTGGGTAGGTCTGGCAGGGTCGAGGAGCACAAGATCGGCGACGAGGAGATGACTTTTGTCTCTGAATGCAAGAATCCGAAGTCTGTGACTATTCTTGTGCGTGGGGGCACAGAGCATGTTGTTGATGAGGTCAAGCGCGCAATGGAGGATGCCATCGGTGATATTGCTGCTGCCTTGAAAAATGGCAAGGTTGTCGGCGGCGCCGGCGCTCCTGAGATTGAGCTTGCGAAGTCACTGAGGGAATATGCCACCTCGTTGTCAGGGAGGGAGCAGCTTGCTGTGCAGGCCTTTGCCAATGCAATGGAGATCATCCCGAGGACTTTGGCAGAGAATGCAGGGCTTGATCCTATTGATGTCCTGACTGAGATGAAGGCTGCCCATGATAAGAAGCAGAAGTGGGCTGGCATCGATGTCTTCACCGGCAGGGTCATGGATGCCTGGAAGAGAGGCGTGATTGAGCCGTTGAAGATCAAGACCCAGGCTGTATCCAGTGCATCTGATGTTGCTATAATGATATTGAGGATCGATGATGTGATCGCTTCAAGCGGCAGCAGGAAGAGCGAGGTCCCCCCGCCGGGGATGCCCCCTGGAGGTATGGGATATTAGAAGCAGATGTCAGCAGGTCAGGCCGAACAGCACATGATCATATTTTTCTTTCATTTGGCTGATATCAGGCAGATTCAGGCCTATTATTAGCTCTTCCCTTTCTGGGATGAACTTAAGATTCTCAAACTCTTGCTGTATCAGTATCTCCGGATTGTCTTCTATCAGCATCATGAGCTCTGTCTCATTGTCAGGCAGCTCGTAGATCTCAAGCGGTCTTATGGGGAGGTCTGCCTCAGATTCATAGTAATAATATTCGCCCCTGTCCATCTCGACAAATTCTTTCCTGTCAGGTGAGACGAGTCTCTGTATGGTTCTGCCTTCATGCTCGTATTCATACCTGTACTGTCTTGCATTGTCCCGTATTCTTGCAAGGTTTGGCTCCAGCGTCTTCTTCGGGCCGCTCTCGCTTGTATAGAGATACTCATCACCTTTGCTTATGAGCACTCCGGCATTGACCCAATCCTGAAGCACGAAATCTGTTGCGTGGGTTTTCTTGTCCAGCTTGAAGCTCCAGATGGTGCTAAGCTTCTTGGTTTTCAGGTCATATGAATACACATTGGCCTCATTGGCGCATTCCTTGATATAGTTTGGATACAGAAGAAGTGCGAATCCCTTTGGCTGCCTGTAATAGTATGCCCCGCTCACAAAAGCGATGCTGCGTGAGTCAGGTGAGAAGACCATGTTGCTTATGATGCCTGAATCATATCTCATGTTTATCTTGTCATAGCAGCAGAGATATTTGTCTGCGAGGAGCAGTGTTAGCACGAGGACAGAGATCAGAATCAGCCAGTTCTTTATCCTCCTCTTTGTCATGAATCTCATTTTGTTTCTGTTGTCTTATGGATTTCTTTTGTCTTCATATATTCCAGACCCATTGAGTCGAGCATCTGGATTATCCTGTCTTTCTGGTCCTTGAGGCCCTTCCAGTCAAGGAATATCATGTCCACCTTTTCAGATGTCTTGTCTATGACCTGGCGCACCATGCCCTCGTCAAGATTCTCCAGGTTGTATTTGGGACATACATGCCCGAAGCAAAAGTCGCTCCTGTGCATCAGCTCTGTGAATACGGGAGTATGGTGCAGGCCTCCTATCCCGAATGCTGCCTTGCATTCCGGCACCGGATTTGATATTATGTAGATGATTGTCTCAGCTATCGCTTTCCCGCACTGCTCATCCCCCCAGTCTTCCTCTGAGCTGCCGATCTCTATGAACATGACAGGTTTCTTGATTTCTGGTCCATGATGTGTGCATTCCTGTATGATTTCGACAGGGAGTTCCTTTGCGAGCTCCTTGAGCTTGAAGAGCGCCATCCTGAGATGTCTTGCAGGCGCGATGCACAATGTCTTATCCCTTCCTCCGAGATCTCCTTTCCCCCAGTTCCCGGGACTGTGCACTGAAAGGCTTTTGATTCCGGATGCGCTCATGTGCTTTGTTGCAAAGATTATCATATCTTCTGGCATCTGCTCGTCATAGTTCTCGCAATAAACTGGTCTTGTGTCTGTTGTGTAGAATCTTGCATTGTCTATCCCTTTGACATGGAATACCCTGTGCCCGAACCTGTCTTCATCAGTCTCAATGCACTCTTTCATCTCTTTGAGTCTTGCAAGGATGTTCAAGGATGCTGCATCCTGCGTTGAGAATAACACTCCAAAGCTTCTTATTTCTGGCATAAACATCCCCAATCAAGGCACCTTTATAAAGGTATTTATATATAATAAGTATTTTATCAAGTAAAAAATATAACCAAAATATAATAAAATAAATATATTTATATATAAGTAAATTAGTGCCTGTCCAAATGTACAAATCAGGCAAATTCAGTCAATATCTAGTCATTTTTCTAGCATTGGCCCTTCTTTCCGCATTGGCATCTGCTGAATTTGGCGTGATCCCGGTTGAGAATCTATCAGACCCAAATCTGAATTCTTCTGGGATCCCCACAGACAATGAGACATCGCCTGACAATCCCGCTCTGATTCCTGAAAACCATGAACCTCCGGTGCCGACACCGGATGATCCAGGCTTTCTTGATAACACTACAAACGATAAGGATAATGTGACAATCAATTATGGTAATACAACAGTTGATTATGGTAATATGACAGATGATGACAATATAAATGCCTCCAATGATAGTGGTTTTGGAATATTGCCTGTTGCAGATGAAGAGGCTGAACTGCCGCCGATTACTGGACAGATAATCATCCTTTCGCCCATTGACACAGATGACGACGGGGATCCTGATGTGACTGACTGCGCACCATATGACCCAAACATACTTTCTCCAAGATATGGGCTCCATATCAACAGGAGCATCACATTATGCACTGGCACATATAATATATATGACCCTGATAACACAGGCATTTTTACATTCAGCGACAATGTGACTCTTGACTGCAATGGTTCTGTTCTTGTTGGTAACAGGACTGGCAGAGGCATTTATCTAAACACTAAGAGCAATATAAATATCAGCAATTGTGGGTTCAGGGATTATACATATGGTTTTTATGGCTATACAAGCTCAGGCATTTCCGTGAATAACACTTTTTCAGACTTCAATAGTTATGGTTTTTATTATTATGGAGGCAGCGGGAACCGCATTGAAAGCTCAGTTGCCAGGAATAACACAAATCCAGGATTTTATATTTATAGTTCCTCAAATTTCAACATCTCCGGCTCTGCAGCATATAACAATAACAATGATGGTTTCATGATTAGTGAATACAGCAGTAACGTCATGATCCTGAACTCCTCTTCTTATGACAATAACCGGTACGGATTTAGTAGTTATAGTTATTCAGCAACAATCGAGAACTCAGCTGCTTATGATACTAAAGGTCGACAGGATACAGGATTCTACCTTGATCGTTCAGGCAATAGGATAATCGGCTGCAGTGCATATAATAATACTCAGTATGGCATATATTCTTCCTATTTTTCCAGCCAGAACTTATCCCACAATGTGCTTATGGACAACAGGATGTTGGATCTTGGGTTGGATATAAATAGTATCTCAGAATGCAATTCTGTGATCCAAAACAACACTGGCTCTGGAAATAGGCCGATCATGTTCCTAAATGGGCAGTCCAGCCTGGAAGATATTGAGGTTTCCCAGCTGATAATGTGCAATGCAGATGGCTCGAACATCACGAATGTGACTGTTTATGGCTCTGGTCTGCATGATAATAACTGGATTTATCTTGTTTATACCGACAATGCTGAACTGAGGGATGTCAGGTCACATGGTAATTACTATGGCCTGTTTGCAGATTACAGCAACAATAATATCATTGTCGATTCAAGCTTCTCCGGTAGCAGCCAGTATGGCCTTTTCTTGACAAACTCCCAGAACAACAGGGTCTATCACAATAATTTTTCAGATAACCACATACAAGCATCGTCAGACCATGCTTCTAATATTTTCTACAGCAATGATTCTGGCACGCCTGAAGGGAACTACTGGAGCGATGTCTTCACCAGTTATCTTAATATCACAGACAGCAATGCCGACAGCTATGGGGATACTGGGCCACATTATCCATATAATCAGGAGAATTTCGGGAATGTCAGGGGCTCTGTTGCAGATTATGGTCCGGTTATCGACGGTTACTCCCCGCAGCCATGCCTGCGTGTTGAGGCAGACAACACTGTCATCAGCAGTGACGCTCTTCTCTGCCCGGGCACTTATTATGTGAAGGATGCTGATCTTAATGGTATCCTGAGCATAACGGGTGACAATGTCGTGATAGACTGCAACGGCGCTGTCTTTGAGGGGGATGGCTATGCCTCTAACAGGCGTACAAGGGGGGTTAGACTGAGTGGGAAGACCAATATCACTTTTATAGACTGCGATTTCACAAGGTATTATTATGCGGTCTCATCAGAATCATCATCAGGGATAAATATCGTTGATTCTGAGATGTACACCAATTATTATGCCATCTACACTTATTCAAGCACAGGTCTTAATATTACCAATAACACATTGCATAACAACGTTTATGGATTATACTCAGCTTCGACTTACAACAGCATCTTCATAAACAACACAATCAGGGACAATAGTTATGTGGATTTCAATTTTGCCGCGGGTTCTGCCACACACTGCAACAACACTGTCCTTGACAACACAGGATTCAGCGGCCTTCCGATCAGGTATTATCATGATCAGTCTTTGGAGCTCAGGGACGGGGAATATTCGCAGCTTATCCTGTGCAATATGGACAATTCTAACATAACAAATATCACGATAAATGGAGGATATCGCAGGAATATGCTGTCAGCATTCTTCACTGATTACGCTGTTTTCTCTGGCATCAAGGCTGACAGTACGCTTAACGGGATCTATCTGCAGTACAGCAATGATAATCTGATAACAGGCTCCAGCGCAGATAATTTCGCCAGCTTTGGATTCGGTCTTTACTTGAGCCACGGGAACAATATCTCAAACAGTCATGCTGACAGAGGGGGCAGCGTGACCAGCCAGGGTTTCTATCTCTCATCCTCGCACCATAATATCTTCTCTTCCAACAATGCAACCGGCAATGCGAATAAGGGTGTGAGGGTTTTCAGGTCTGACAACAATACATTTGTGGATAACAATATCAATAATAACCAGTATGGCATCCATATTAATGAGAGCTCTCTGAACAATTTCTCCCACAGCTCTGTCCAGAACAACACTTATTATGATGTTTATATAGAATCGAAGAATCCCTCGAATTGTGATAATGATTACACCAACATAACCATTTCCGGGGGTCACGCCCTGGATTATTTTTCCGCGCCGGTAAGCCTGCAGGATCAGGAGTTCTATCAGATAATCCTCTGCGGTGCTGGAGGTTCAAATCTCACTAATCTCACGATTGATGGCTATTCTGCAAAGAACAATAATGGCTTGACACTGTTACATTCCGATAATAGTGTTGTGCAGGGGATAAGATCAACAGGCAATTACAACGGCATAAGGGTCCATGACAGCGACAATCTGACTATAAGGGATTCAGTGTTTGAAAGCAATCGGTATGGGATATACCATGTTCTGAGCGATAACGGCAACATTACAAACAACACAATCACCATGAATTATGGCTCCTACCCTTATGGGATCAATCTTTGGAAATCTTCATATAATATGATAACCGGCAATAATATCAGGGATTCAGGCTATAGCGGCTATTCTGGGATTATTTTGAATACAGGATCAGATAAGAATGTCATTGTGGGCAATCATTTCAGAAATCTAAGCATGTCAAGTGCCTTGCCGGGCAGTATAAGATTGCAGCTCTCGAAAGACAACAACGTCACACAAAATGATATGCAGGATGTGAATTCAGGCATCTATATGTACAATGCTTCCGGTTCTTCAGTATTCAATAATACCCTCTTAATCAGCGGCTACACATCATATTATGCATTCGGCATGGAGAGGCTGTCCAGGAACAATAATATTTTTGGGAACAATCTTAGCGGTTGGAGCGCGGGCGGCGTTTATGTTTATAATTCATCTTCAAACAGCATAAAGGATGTGCATGTGAAAGGGAAGTCATCTGCATATGGCATTAACTCTTATTGGTCATGGAACAATACTTTCAGCAATTTTTCAATAGAGAAATATATTACTGGCATCATGCTTCAGTATTCAGACAACAATTCCTTTTCCGGTTTCTCATCTGACAATAACACAAAAAATGGCCTTTGGCTCAGCAACAGCAAAGGCAATAGGGTTTCAGATGGTTTTTTGTCAGAAAACAATGAGTATGACATGATCATCGGGACAGTCCTGCCAGAGCACTGCAATAACATTGTTGACAATATCACAGGCTCTGGCAACCGGCCTGTTCTATTCTACAACTCTTCTGTGCATCTGTCTAATTCTGTAGCTTCAGAGCTGATTCTCTGCAATGCTGACTATGCGGACATCTCGAATGTGACGATTCTTGGCTCAGACACCTTGCAGAACAATTACCTTTACATAGGGCAGACAGATCATGCACAGATTGAGTATATCCGTTCTGATGGGAATTTCTATGGGATATATATGGAATACAGCACAGATAATGATTTCCTGGATTCTTCGACTTATAATAATTATCAATACAATCTTTATGCCGCTTATTCTGATCACAACATGATACATGGCTCTGCATCTTGGTACCCCTCAAGGACTAAGACCTCCTACTACATATATCGCAGCAGGAACAACACAATAGCAGGAACAAGCATTTACAATTCAAGTTCGGCTATATATCTGTCTCATTCAAACGATACCATAATAGAGGAAAATGACATCTATCAGAACACTTATGGTATAAATCTGCAGTATTCGAACAACAATGTCGTGCTGAACAACAATATAACAAGACAATTTTCATACGGGCAGTATTTGAGCTCATCATCAGGGAATCATATCGTGAACAATTCCATATACTCTAATCTATACCCGATTTATTTGACATCTGTATCCAGCAATAACAATATCAGTTATAACAATGTAACCAGGAATAGCTATGGTATGTACACAAATTCACCCGACAACATATTCAGCCATAATTATATTTTCAATAATTCAAATTATGGTATAGAGGTTTATGGTACAGGTTATAATCATATTATGGGAAATAACATATCAATGAATCCCATGGGTATCTATCTGTATTATGCCAAAGATAATTCTGTGAATGACAATACCATTTATGATAACACCCAGCTGGACCTCTTTTTGCAGACATCTAACAGGACGCATTGCCAGAATGATATCTATGATAACACAGGCTCCGCAGGCAGGCCGATATTTTATATCAATGATGATTCTGCCTTGAACAATGCAGATTCTGCCTTATTGATATTGTGCGGGGCCGATAATGCCACTGTATCAAATGTCACTGTGAAGGGCTCAGATACAATTCAGAACAACCTGGTCTATGTGGTCCGCAGCAGGGATGTTATTTTTAGGGATGTGGCATCCGACAATAACTATTTTGGTTTCTATGATGAGTACGGATCAGGCAACTCTTATCTGAACTGCACTGCCGTGAACAACTCAGACAATGGGTTTTATCTGAACGGTAATTATCACACAATAAACAGCTCTGAAGCTATATCAAACAATTATGGTGTTTATGTTTTTTATGGAAATGGCCATCAGCTGCACAATAATATTATTGCAGATAATGCAGAAGGTGCCAGGATTTATTATTCGAACAATTCAGTCATAGCCGGCAATAACCTCACTGATAACACAAATTACGGCATTTACATGAGAGGGAGCATATGGCAGCGCACAAATTTTTCAGTTCATAAAAATAACATATCCAACAGCAACAGGGGTATCTATTTTGATTCCATTGAGGATTCCCATATCACTAACAACACAATATATGACAATTATTATGGGGTTTATGTCACTAATTCTGATAACCTCACATTTTATTATAATAGTTTCATAAACAACACCCAGCAGGCCTATGCCAGCAATGCCAACAACAGGTTCTACAGGAACTCGACCCCTCATGGAAATTATTGGGGCGATATCAGGCAGAAAGGTCTTCATATCGTGGATATGGACTCTGACAACTTTGGCGATCATGGTATGGATTATCCTTACAGCCAGGCCAATGGCGGAGATGTGAACCAGTATGTCGTCGACTATGGGCCTATGATGGGGGATTATGACTCGCCCCCCTGCTACACGCCGACCGGCGATGACACCATGATTGATTTCAGCATTGTGCTGTGCCGCGACAATTACACTATCGCTGACTCGAATTCAAACGGGCTTTTTCTCATATCTGACAATGTTGCGCTTGACTGTAATGGCTCTGTTTTCAGTTCATCATCGAATCCTGCAAATGGTTTGGGGATTAGCTTATGGAACAAGAGAAACATAACGATCAGGAACTGCATCTTCAGGGATTATAGCCAGGGGATTGCTCTGCAATATAGCAGCAACATAAGTGTCATCAACTCGACAATACAGAAAAACCAGTCCACCAATCTGCAGTATGGCATATACATATATCACACAAATGATAGTGTCATCAATGGCACAAGAGCAAGTGGGATCACCTCTAATGGGTTCAGGCTTGACAATTCTGACAGGAATGTGATCGATATGTTCGAGGCAGTGAATGTGACAAACCATGGCCTTGTGATTGTCAACAGTGACAATAATTCTGTAACTGATTCAGTTTTTACAGGGAACCTTAACGGCATTTATCTGGCAGCAGGAGAACACAATACAATCTCTGGGAATCTTATGCAGGAAAATCATCTTTATGACTTCAACATTGACTACGGGATTTCTGCATGCAGGAACAATATCACAGGTAATGTGGGCTCTGGCGGAAGGGATATCCTGTTCTTCAACGGATCTGTCAGTCTGCAGAACATGATAGCATCAGAGATAATTCTTTGCAAGGCAGATTTCTCAGATCTTACTAATGTGACCATCTTGGGTTCTGATACCATGAAAAACAATGGCATGTTTATCATCAACACCAGCTGGAGCAGCTTTGAAGATATCAACTCATCTGATAATTATCATGGTCTGATGATCTACGGCGGGACAGGGAATGATTTTTCAGGCATAACCGGATCGGACAATGCTGATGACGGGCTTTCTGTGTCCCATAGTGACAATAACAGCATATCAGGTTCAGATTTCTCCCGGAACATTGTATATGGTGTCGACTTATATGAGAGCGATTTCAATTACATAAATGCTGACTGCACTGACAATAATTATGGCATCGTTATCCGACACTCGCATAATAATACGATTGACAGGTCTGTTGCCAGGGATAATGCATATAGGGGCATTGAGCTGGAGTGGAGCAACGACAACAGGATATTGGACAGTCAGATTTTCAGTAATCCTATGGGGATATACCTTACAGATGTCTCAGGCACAGTCATCAATGATACCATCTCCTGTATGAACAGCGATTATGATATCTATGAGCGTTACACGATATGGACATTCAACAACTCAGGCAATAATAATCATTGTTCCAATGTCTATCTATGGGCAGATGAGGGGATGCCGCTTGGCTGCACTGATATCTGCGGGATAGACTCGCTCGGGATGGAATGCGAGATTGACGGTTCCTGGCAGGACTGCTCCGATGCTGTCTGGGATGCAGGTATATCAAGGATGAGGATCCAGTGTCTGTCGAATCTCGGGAGCATAACAAAAGCGGAATTCAATCTGACAAATGCAGAGGATGCTGACACAATATTCTTTGGACCGAACTTCACCTCGTATTTCGGCGGTTATTATGAATATGACAACGCAGATTATATCGTGAGGGAATCAGGCGACTGGTTCGCCTCTGCCGCCTGCTATGATGATTATGGTTATAATGCCAGTTTCAACCAGACATGGTATGTGCCATTTGGAGAACTGGTTCCATATCTTGTCAACCCTGTATCCAACAGCGAGATTGCACAATATGCTTATGAGGATATCAGGATAGGTGTGCGTTGCGAAGGAGGAGAATGCGGTGATATAAGGGCCACTCTGGATCCAAGGAATGACTCTGCCAATATCCGTGGTCAGAGCGCGGGATCATCTCAGGATAAGGGAAATGGGCCTGTCACAGCAGCGTTCCATGTGAATTCCTATGCACCCTCTCTGAAGTGGACATCAGCGGACATGGGCCATGTATCTGATTCAGCATTGGTCGTTGAAGAGATAAACGGCCGATTCTTTGTATTCGGCACTATCTATGATGACCCTTATGATACAATATTTGCTCTGGATGCTGCAGATGGCAGATCAGTATGGAATTACTCCACACAGGAACAGGGATGCATTGCGACAACTCCTGTAGCAGGTGACATAGATAATGACGGCGATATTGAGGTTATAGCATACGACTGGTGCGGGTATATCTATATACTGAATGCAGAGGATGGTACAGAAGAGCTCTTGGCTTATGATGAAGATTTCTGGGGTGGTTATTCGGCTCCATCCCTTTATGATATTGATGGGGATTCATATCTTGAGATCTTCCTTCCTAATGATGGCGGCGGACCAAGTGGATATGGCACAGAGATAAAGGTGATGAATTACACAGGAGAATATGAGATGGTTATGGACAGCAACATGAGCTCTCTTGTATATTATCTTGAGACCATGGCCTCATTTGGTGACATTGACCTTGATGATGAACCTGAGATAGTGGTTGCATCAGGGAGGTATGTTTTTGCGTATGATTCAGATGGTTCAAAGCTCTGGCAGTTTGATTCGCAAGGCATCTCAGAATTCTGGTACACAAGTGCTATTATTGGTGATTTTGATCTTGATGGCAGTGAAGAGGTCGCTGTATCAGGAAACAGTTATTTTTACATCCTTAATGGCTCCAATGGGGCATTGCTTGACAAGAAAGGTGTCTATTCCGGATACAACCAGATAGCTGTCGGGAACCTCAATGGGAATGAATACCCTGATATTGTGGTCGGTGATGATTCTGCTGTGACGGTTTATGCATTTGAATATAAGCCAGGGGAGTTTGTGACAGGAGGCTGTTCAGGTTTTGCCACACCTTGTTCATTGATTTATTCCTGCGGGCCTGTATGTAAATCTTCATATTGTGAATCCCAGGAGGGGTGCGAGTGTACGGCATGCATCATCATTAAGTCAGATAATGCTACTGAAAACTGCAACAGTTCGGGTGAAGGAGATGATGTCAATACTACAGCACCCATACCAATCCGTAATCAGGAATGTAGTGGGAATGCCATACAATGCGATTCCTTCTTGGACCCTGTTTTATGTGAACAGCAGTTAGGCTGCAACTGGAGATTCATCAACTATGAGAACAGGACAGGCATTGTCAAGCTCTGGGAATATGATGCAGGAGGGACATGGATGGAGACCGGATTCTCCATCGGCGATGCCGATGGGGATGGTGATCAGGATATATTTTTTGTCACGAGCGACAATTATCTCACCATCTTGAATGGCTCTGGCCAGGAGCTCTCACTTGCTCTTCTTCCTGATGAAGGGGGATCTGGCTCGGGGGACAACTATATGCAGGTCCCTGCCCTCGCAGATATGGATTATGATGGCGATCTGGAAGTCGTGGCATACCACAGGTATGGTGCTGTGAGCTCATTTGACCTCAATGGCTCAGCATCTGATTGGCCTGCATTGAATGGCAATAATTATCACACAGGCGAATATTTAGGATTCAGGATTGATAGTCTTGCATTCAGCCCAGACAAATTCTCCTTGACATATGATGTATTCTGCTTGGCAGAATTCAGCAGCAATGCATCTGTTGTCAATTTTACTGTAACCTCACCGGAGGGTATTATTATTATTGACAGCCAGCCGGGATCAGCTCTGACCGAGAATGAGTACCGGTCGCCGGTCTTCCGCATCGACTCATGGGGTGACTACACTTGCCAGGTAGAAGCGGCAGATGCCCAGGGTATATCAATATCAAGACAGATAGAGAAGAAGACAGGTGTCATCCAGGGTGCGATACCTATGGATTCAGGCGTGCCTTTCTATACGATAAGCACAAATCCATCAGTGAATTGCTATGATCTGAAGGATGGCGAATCATGTGAATTCGCATGGAGGACATATGCGACCGGCAATATAGGGTCTGTCTGGGAGTTCTTCGGCATCTTTGAATCAGTCAATTATCCTGGATTCGGACCGCTAAGCTTCAGCCCTGCATCATTCGCTGTCCTTGATGTCAATTCATCCAACAGCTCCAGTTTCAATATCACAATCACAGAGAGCAAACCATCTGGAAATGGAAATCAGACTGATGGAGGGTCTCCGGTTATATTGAAAGCAGGATACATACCAGTATGCGGCGACGGCAACTGCGTCACAGGTGAGGACTGCAGGAGATGTCCGGCTGATTGCGGGGCTTGCCCAAGAGACGAAGATGATGTTACAAAATCAGGTTACATTGAGGAATGTGGTAATAATCTGTGCGGGAATGGAGAGGATTGCAGGAATTGTCCTAAGGACTGCGGCGCTTGCGAACTGCCGGATATGAAGATTGTTGGGCCGAACAGGGCAGAGCTCGGGGAGCTTATCAGCATCCTGATAACTGATATGGAGGATAATCCTCTGGCTTTTGCCGAGATTCAGGTATTATACGATTCAGGAAGATCTGAAAAATACACCACTGATGAATCAGGTAAGCTTCAGTTCACTGCATCAGAAGAGGGCAATATCCTGCTCAATGCAAAGATGGAAGGCTACAGGGTGGCCAAGAAAAATATGGATATAACCAGCTTGGTCAAAGCAGAGAAACCAGGGATAATGGCTTTTTTTGCTTCCATGAACTGGTGGTGGCTGATAATACTCATAGTCAGTGGGACAATGATAGGATATTATATGTATAGTTACAGGAAGAAGACCCAGGATTTCATTGATGACATGGACAAGAAACTGGAGAAGCTGATGAAATGACAAAAATGAATCTTAAAATGAATCTTGATTTGAGGGGAGTGATTTGATACTTATCAGGCCATTGTTTGTCTTATTGTTCGGGATTCTCATAGCATTGGCCATGTTCTCGCCTCTGTTCAGCAGTCCGACTGGCATGGGTTTTGGGATTATGCCTGTAACTGAGGATTCAACAGATGATATTGCAGTTTCAGATGATTTATTCTTGAACAGCACAGGAGAAAACAACACAGAACCTGATAGGCCAGATGGATCCGATGTGGATATGGCAGCAAAGCTGTCAGATGATGATCTGACAGATGAAGAACTTGGAGGACAAGAGACTGGAGTTGAGCAGGAAGAAGTATCATCCCTCACTTTTGTTCATCAAGGGTTCGGTGTCATGGATCTTCCCACACATTCTGCACCTTTGCTAAAATCCCAGTACAGCACAAACCATACTGACGAATACCTGATATGCTACAATCAGTCGACAGATGATTCTGACGGGAACAATGTAACAAATATCTATAATTTTATGCTTCATGACAAAAGCCTCTTCTCATTGATCATGCCTTTTGACACTAATTCCACTACTAACACAAGAGATTATTCCCCTTATGGGAATGATGGAACATTAGGCTCAGGCAGCAATGCTCCTGAATGGATTGAAGCTGGTTTTGTTGGCGGAGCTTACAGGTTTGATGGCAATGATTATATCAATCTTACAGGCTCTATTCCGGCTCTTGAAGGTGAGAGCTTCACTATCGAGGTTTGGGTGAATGGGAGTGATTGGAATTGCCCGACGAGCTGGTGTCCGATTGTCACCCAGATAGGCCCGGGTTATGAAGGGTACTCATTATACATTTATTTTGATGGATCACATGGATATCCATCATTCTTTGCATATGACGGGGTGGACTCTGCATCAATCAGTTCCTCTATATCTATCGCGACAGGTGGCTGGCACCATCTGGCTGCTTTGGGAGACGGATCCAATATCACTCTTTTTGTGGATGGACAGCTGGAAGCATCCGATGTCTATCCGGGTTCAGGCTGGTCAGCCACGCCATCAATAGGTTATGATCCGGTGTCTCCAGAGTATTTTAGGGGATCGATCGATGAGGTCAGGGTATGGGACCGCCCCCTGAGCAGTGAGCAGATTTCTGAGAATTACAATAGCGGCTCTGGCAGGTTTGACAGGATAGTTGCAGAAGAGACTGAAGTGGGAGATATCTGGACATGCAATGTCACGCCGAATGATGATACTGGTGACGGCACGACTCTCACGAGCAATTCAGTGACCATAACACAGATCCCTTGCTTGAATATAAGCGGGGATGATATCATAATAGCAAGAAGCAGTACCCTCTGCAGCGCTGAATATCATATCGATGATTCGGACAGCAATGGGGCCGTGCATGTTGGCGCAGACAATATTGAGATTGACTGCAATGGTTCGAGACTGATTGGGAGCGATTCAGGATTGGGTTTCAACATATCTGATTTCGAGAATGTGACAATTAGGGATTGCATCATTGCAAACTATTCATGGGATATCTTCTCAGAGAATTCGAGCAATCTTGTTATTATGCATTCAAGGCTTAATGGATCGGTCTTTGTCAACTGGACTGAGGGCTCGACATTGGATCTTATCAACACATCGTCAAAGACAAATAGTGTGAACGGAAACGCTGTGCTCAATAAGACCTGGTACTACCAGACATATGTGTCCCATTATGGAACTCCCCTACCAGGAGCCTCGGCAAATATCAGTGATATAGATAGTGTCATGATAGCCTCTGACATCACAGACATCACTGGTTACACCGCTGCAAGGACTCTGAGTGAATATGTGCAGGATTCTGTCTCCATAAAATATTACAGCAATTATTCGGTGAATATCAGTTTTGGAGAGAATCTTGTCCTGGGTGATGAATTCAACATGACACATAATCACGTGCATTCTGTCGATATCCCGTGTATTTATCCTTTTGATGGGCTGATAATCAATTCAGATACATTGCTTTGTTCCGGATCATATGACCTCGCTGATACAGGGAACAATGGTTTGGTAATAATGAACAGGAGTAATATCATATTGGACTGCAATGGCTCCTCTTTCAGGGGTACAGATTCAGGTTATGCGATATATTCTTACAGGAAAAACAGCACTGTCATCAGGAACTGCATCCTGAGGGATTATGATTATGGGGTCTATATCAATGGAGGATCCGGGATAAAAATTGAGAACATGACTTCTTATGATAATTACTATTATGGTTATTACCTGAATAATTTGCAGAACATCTCAGTGAGTGATTCGATCGCTTCAGGCAACAGGGTCTGGGGATTCAGGTTTAATAATATCGATGATGGTGTTTTCACTAATCTCAATGCGACTGGAAGCAATGTCTTTGGATTTAGTTTTGAACAGTGTGATAATAATCTTATAAGTCACTGCAAAGCATATGATAATGACAATAGCGGTTTCCATATTTGGTATAGCAATAATAACAATATCACGAATTGCAGGTCATTTGGCAATATTGATGGCCAACAATTTGATCTCTCCTATTCTTCAAACAATACATTATCATATTCCACTGCAGTTGGTAATGGGGGGTTGTTCTCTTCAGGTGTATATATAAACACCCCGAATTTCGGTCCGCATGGAGGCAATACTGTTTACAGATGCAATATCAGTAATGCAGCCAGGGGCATTGTTCTTGCCAATAATATCATCGACAATAAGATCATCAGCTGTAATGTTTTTGGTAATAGTCGTCATGGGATTGAGATAAGCAGGACAAACCATACGCAGATAATAAATGCATCTTCTTATGGGAATGGGATGAATGGCCTTTATTCTTCAGGATATAATCTGACCGTGATAGATTCTGGATTCAGGGACAACAGTGATAATGGGATGTATTTCGCAAATGCTGATCAGGGCCATATCTCCAATTCGGATGCATGCAGCAATCTTGACGATGGTATCCGGGTATACAGGTCAAAAAATATGACATTCACAGATGTCACAACCGATAATAACAATAATGGATTTTATGTCATGGATTTATCTGCTGATATCAATATAACGAATTCCTCAATCAGCAATAATACACTGTATGGGATCTGGTTCCGGAATAGTTCAGACAATAATATCTATTCCAATCATTTCATAAACAACACAATACAGGCATCATCAGACAACATCACAAACCGATTTTATGAGAACTCCACAGGAACCCCGAGAGGCAACTATTGGGATGACATATTCGAGAATGATATTCTCATATCAGATATGGACCATGATGGCTTCGGTGATTCAGGCGATGAGTATCCTTATAATGGGACAAACAGGGGTGAGGTTTCAGGATTGGTCAATGATTATGGTCCGATGATTGGGGTGAGCAGCTACTGCGGGGACAATGTATGTGATCCTGATGAATCCTGCAGCTCCTGCCCTGAAGACTGCGGGAAATGCCCTACAGGAGGCTCTCCGATCGTCCTCAAAGGTCCGGGCACTTATTTTCCATGGTGCGGCGATAATATCTGTAATGATGGTGAGACATGTGCCATCTGCCCGCAGGACTGCGGCAATTGCAATGATGGTGATGGGGGAGGAGGTTATATAGAGATATGCGGGAATAACCTATGCGGCAACAGCGAGCACTGCGGTAATTGCCCGGCGGATTGCGGAGAATGCATCCTTCCCAAGATCAGGATAATATCTCCGGAAAAGGCCTTTGTTAAGGATGTCTTTGAGATAAGAGTGGTGGACATGTCAGACATGCCGGTGCCTTATGCTGAGGTGACTGCTGTGTATGAATCAGGTGCAAGCGAAAGATTCACAGTGAACAATAATGGCATCTATTATTTTGAGGCAAAGGAATCAGGCCTGGTCCTTTTCAATGCATTCAAGACAGGATATCAGGCTGCAAAGATGGACATAGGCATAGAGGATATCCAGAAACCTGTGATTATCCCTCCTACATTCTACGAGAAGGTATCAGCCATAAATTGGTGGTTCCTTATCCTTGTAGTGTTTCTGATTGTCGGGAATATCAGCTATTACATATACAGCTACAGGCAGAGAGCCACAGATGAGATAGAAAGGATTGAGAAAAAACTTGAGGAGCTGAGCAGGGAATGACATCGATAAAAAGGAAGCTTTACAGGAGAGGATCCAGCTTTGAGACAACCATACCCATGCCTCTTCTGTTCGCCCTGGACAGGGATAAGAAACATAATGTCATATTCAATTATGAGAAAGAGACCAATCGATGGTACCTCGAGTTTGAGACCTCAGATAAGAGGCCTAAGAAGGATAAGGAGAAAAAATGAAGGAATTCCAGGAATTGTTGGATGTTGTAGAGAAGCTTCATGGCCCTGATGGCTGTGAATGGGACAAGAGACAGACATTAGAGTCATTCTATCCTTTCATCCTTGAGGAGGCAGAAGAGGTCGTGGAAGCCATCGGTAAGGAGGATCCTGAAGCGATGAAAGAGGAGCTCGGTGATCTTCTCTGGAACATACTTTTCGCCTGCAAGCTTGCCCAGAAGCAGGATCTCTTCAGTATTGAGGATGTTCTGATAGCTTCGAGAGACAAGATGATCAGGCGCCACCCTCATGTATTCAGCGATGAGAAGACAAAGGATATTGATAAGATAAAGGAGAGGTGGCAGGAGATTAAGAAGGAGGAAAAATGGAAGAGAAAAAATTGAGGATTACATTTCATGGGGCTGCACAGGAAGTAGGAAGGTCTTGCATTGAGGTTGCATCAGACAACTATCGCATCATCTTTGATGCAGGCATCAAGTTCGGCGAGGAAGGCACAGAATATCCTGTGAAGATGAAGGATGTAGACAAGATTGATGCAGTGTTCGTGAGCCATGCTCATCTCGACCACACTGGATATCTTCCGCATCTTATGAAGGCAGGACTTGACTGCCCAGTATATATGACGCATGGCACAAGGGTTCTCACAAAGATATTGCTTAAGGATTCATATGGCATTGATCTGCTGAAGAACCAGCTTCAGTATCACAAGGCTGATATGAAGCGGGTATTTTCCAGGACAAAGATTCTCGATTATGGAAGGGAAGAGCTGCAGGAAAGCATGAGGTTCAGGATGGATAGTGCGGGCCATATCCCTGGCAGTGCTATCACGACAGTTGATATGGATGGCAGGAAGATAATGTACACAGGTGACATCAGGCTGAGCGATACTCTTCTGCTGGAGAAGGCGAATGTGCAGGGCAGTCCTGATGTCCTCATCTGCGAGACGACTTATGGGAACAAGTTGCAGAATGACAGGCAGGGCGAGATCAGGGAATTCATCCAGGCGATCAGGAAGACTTTAAAGGATGGCGGTTCAGTGATAATCCCTGTCTTTGCAGTCGGCAGGGCTCAGGAAGTGATCATGATGATCTATGATAAGTTCAATGTGCCGGTCTACATGGACGGCATGGGGATTGAGGTGTGCGAGAAGATGCTGGCAATGCCTGAATTTGTCAGGGACAAGAGCCTTCTCAAGACCGCTTTCAGCAGAGTGAAGGTCATCAAGAGCTGGAAGGATAGGAAGGATGTCATGAAGGAGAAGGCAATATTCGTGACAACATCGGGGATGCTCACCGGTGGCCCTGTGATAGAATATCTCAAGCATCATTACTTTGACGAGCGCACAGCCATCTTCCTCACAGGCTACCAGGTTGAAGGCACTAATGGGAGGACATTGCTTGAAGAGGGAAAGGTCTCTCTTGATGGCATGACTGTTAAGGTGAAATGCAAAGTGAGGAAATTTGATTTTTCAGCCCATGCTGACTCAAAGGCATTGAAGGATATGATACTGAAATTGAGGCCGAAACACCTCTGCCTCGTCCATGGCGAGCCGGAATCTGGCCAGGCAATCAAGGATTTTGCAGAGAAGAGAGGGATGAAAGTGTATCTCCAGAAACCAGGAGACACGATAAGGATATAGAGGTGATCATGATGCTGAAGGAGATAAAGAGGATTTTTGAGAAGAGGAAGCAGAACCTCCAGAAGAGGCTCTCTAATAGGATCAGCCCAAAGGATAAGTTCAAGACAGAGGGGGCGATTGAGGAGATTGATATGTTCATCTCTACCCTGGATCACTTCCATGATTACTTGTCGAAGCAGAAGCTTCTTTCTGATCATCTTGATGATTATCACGAGAAGTCAGGCATTAAGGAGATTTTCAGGAAGCTCATGAGGGAGAAGCAGGACAGGTATGACAATATCAAGAAAGGCCTGCCCCATACCAAGCTGACTGATATTGACACATCGATTGATATACCCGAGCCGGAAGAGGTAAGAAAATGAGATACTATGCCCAAGAGATTGATAAGGTCTATGACGACCTGAAGACTGGTGAGCATGGGCTTAAATCCCTGGATGTCCAGCAGAGGCTCCAGAAGCACGGCCCCAATGAGATTAAGGAGACCAAGAAGATATCTCCTGTTAAGATATTCTTGGATCAGTTCATGGATTTCATCATATGGATCCTTATTGGTGCAACAATAATCTCGTTTGTCATTGGTGAGACTGTTGATGCTATTGTCATACTTATCATCCTGATAATCAATGCCATCCTTGGTTTTGTCCAGGAATACAAGGCAGAGAAGGCCATTGAAGCCCTCAAGAAGCTGACGAGCCTGAAGGCGACTGTATTGAGGGATGGGAAAGAGGTCCAGGTCGGCACAAAGGATCTTGTTCCTGGTGATATCATAATCCTGGAAGAGGGCTCTAAGGTCCCTGCAGACGCAAGGCTGGTTTCATTGGCGAACATGGAGATTGATGAATCTGCGCTCACAGGAGAATCGACTCCTGTGACAAAATATATCAGGACTCTGGATGAGAAGACTGCTCTTGCTGAGCGCATCAATATGATCTTCTCTGGCACTATTGTCACCAAAGGGAAAGGGAAAGCAGTTGTCACAGGCACTGGCATGGAGACAGAGATAGGCAGGATTGCGAAGATGATACAGGAGACTGATGATAAGCAGACGCCTCTCCAGATGAAATTGGACAGGTTCGGCAAGATGCTGGGCTATCTCGTCCTTGCCATATGTTTTGTCGTCTTCATAATAGGCTATCTGTCAGGTGAAGGCACCTTGATGGAGGTGTTCCTGGCTGCTGTGGCTCTTGCTGTGGCTGCTGTTCCTGAAGGCCTGCCTGCAGTTGTCACCATCTCGCTTGGGTTGGGTGTCCAGAGGATGGTGAAGAAGAAGGCCTTGGTGAGGAAGCTTGCGAGTGTCGAGACTCTTGGCAGCACGACTGTGATCTGCACTGATAAGACCGGCACTCTCACTCTCAACAAGATGACTGTTGAGAAGATGTATGTCAATGATAGGATAATTGATGTCTCAGGCCTTGGCTATTCCACAGAAGGGAAATTTTCTGTGGACGGCAAGGAGGCTGATCATAAGGTGATTGAGCTTATTCTGAGCATCGGCGCATTGTGCAATGACGCATCCATCCAGGGTGATCAGCAGATTGGTGACCCGACTGAGGTTGCTCTCATCGTATCTGCGGCTAAGGCTGGCATTTTCAAGGATGCATTGAACGCCCAGTATCCCAGGAAGGATGAGCTTCCTTTTGATTCTGTTAGGAAGATAATGACTACTGAGCATGAGATAAAGGGTGCTCGATATGCTTATACTAAAGGGGCCCCCGATGAGCTGCTCAAGAGATGCGCCTACATCCTGAAGGATGGTACTGAGATGAGGATAAGCGAAGCAGACAAGCAGAGAATCCTTGGCATGAATGAGCAGTTTGCCAACAAGGCATTGAGGGTGCTCGGCTTTGCTTACAAGAAGCTCACAGGTGATCTCAACGAGCAGAGCCTTACTTTTGTCGGCCTTCAGGGCATGATCGACTTGCCCAGGGAAGAGGCAAAGCAGGCGATTGGGAGATGCGCTACTGCCGGCATCAAGGTTGTCATGATAACAGGTGATCATGTCCTCACTGCAAAGGCTGTTGCTGAGAAGCTCGGCCTGAAGGGGAAGGCGATGACAGGGCATGATATCGATGCTTCTGCTAACATCGATGATTTTGTTGAAGATGTCAATATCTATGCGAGAGTGTCTCCGAAGCACAAGGTCAGGATTGTTGAAGCCTTGCAGCGCAAGGGGCATATTGTCGCGATGACAGGTGATGGTGTCAATGATGCGCCTGCCCTGAAGATGGCGGATATAGGCGTTTGCGTCGGTTCTGGCACTGATGTGGCTAAAGAGGCTTCTAAGATGGTTCTCATGGATGACAATTTCGCTTCGATTGTGAATGCTGTAGAGGAGGGCAGGAACATCTATGATAATATCAAGAAATCCATCTTTTATCTTCTGTCCTGCAACACAGGTGAGGTTCTCACGATTTTCGTCGCCATCCTGATGAAATTCTCTCTCCCTTTGCTGGCCATCCAGATACTCTGGATGAATCTTGTGACAGATGGCCTGCCGGCATTGGCGCTGGCTGTGGATCCTCCGGCTGAGGATATCATGAAGAGGAAGCCGAGGAATCCGAAGGAGTACATAATCACGAGGATGAATGGGATCTTCCTGGTCATTGTCGGCGTTGTGATGATGATAGGGACATTGTATGTATTCAGGATGTTCTATGATTCAGGCATGGAGTATGCAAGGACAATGGCCTTCACGACAATCGTGTTGTTCCAGATGGTCAACATCTTCAACACAAGGTCTGATCATGAGTCTGCTTTCAGGCATTTCTTCAGGAACAGGTGGCTCTGGGGAGCTATTGCAGTCTCACTGCTGCTGCACTTCATGGTCGTCTACAGCCCATTGAGCTCTTATTTCAAGACTGTGCCTCTTGGATTTGCTGATCTTGGCATCTCTCTTGGGATTGCTGCGAGCCTGTTGGTTGTTGGGGAGATTGTGAAGATGTTCATGAGGAAGTACTCCAACAGGGCAGAAGGGACTTATTATTCCTGATTTTTTCTTGTTTTTTTATCTTCTTTTTTTATCTTCTTGTCTTACTCTATTCTTCATGTTTTGTTATCTTCTTTTTTCTTCTTGTCTTATTTTCATTTTTCCCTGTTTAATTATGTTTTTCTTGTTTTGTTATATCTTTCTTGTTTTGTTATATCTTTCATATTTTATTGCATTCTTTCCTGAAAAGATTTAAATACACCGCAATTTAACTTATTTATATGGCAGTCCAGGACTACTTTTTTGGAGAATTGATTGAGTATATCAAGAGGAATAGGCCTGACAAGGATCAGCTGATGAAAGAGAAGGTCAAGCTCTGCTCAAAATATCACATCAAGGATATTCCTACTGATATCCGGATATACATGAATGCGATGAAAGAAGATGCCCACATCATCAGGAAGTATTTGATCACCAAGCCGACAAGAACCATTTCAGGGGTCTCGGTTGTGGCAATAATGACAAAGCCGGCAAAGTGCCCTCATGGCAGATGCATCTTCTGCCCTGGAGGCACTGAATCTTTTTTCGGTGATGTACCCCAGTCTTATACTGGCAGGGAACCGGCGACAATGCGCGCCATCAGGGCAAATTTTGATCCATATCTGCAGGTATTCAATCGTCTTGAGCAGTATGTCGTCCTCGGCCAGATGCCGGAGAAGATTGAGCTGATTGTCATGGGAGGCACTTTCCCATCGATGCCTATAAGGTATCAGGATGAGTTCATCGCCTATGCATACAAGGCCATGAATGATTTCTCTCAGGTTTTTGGAGACAGGTTTGATCTTGAGAGGTTCAAGGTATTCTTTGAGCTGCCGGCTGATGTCAATAGCCCTGGACGCACTCTGAAGATCCAGGAGAAGATCCTGAAGATGAAAGGCAAGGCAGTTCTTGGGAAGGAGCAGTCAAGGAATGAGAGATCTGCAGTGAGATGTGTCGGCCTGACTATCGAGACAAGGCCGGATTATGGCAGGCTTAAGCATGGCAATCAGATGCTGAAGCTTGGCTGTACACGTGTTGAGCTTGGCGTCCAGACCACAAGAGAGAAATTTTTGGTGAGCAGTGAGAGAGGCCACACGCTCAAGGATTCTGTTGATTCGATCAGGATTCTGAAGGATCTTGGTTTTAAGCTTAATTTCCATTTCATGCTCGGCCTTCCCGGCTCTGATCAGGGAACAGACTTGGAGATGCTCAGAGAGCTCTTCTCAGATCCTGGATTCAGGCCTGATATGTTGAAGATATACCCATGCATGGTGATGCCTGGCACAAGGCTCTATGATCTCTATCTCGCAAAGAAGTACAAGCCGATCACTACAGGAGAAGCAGTCGACATAATAGCTTCTTTCAAGGGATTTGTCCCTGAATACTGCCGGATAATGAGGGTTCAGAGGGATATTCCTACAAATGTCACAAAAGCAGGTGTTGATAGGACCAATCTTCGCCAGTATGTGGTTGACGAGATGAAAGATAGAGGCACCAGATGCCGATGCATAAGATGCAGAGAAGCAGGAAGGGCTGCCAGGATTGGGCGGATCAGCATCATGTCAAGAGAGTATGATTCATCCGGAGGGAAAGAATTCTTCATTTCTGCTGAGGATAAGAAGAATGATGTGCTTGTCGGATTCTGCAGGATGCGGTTTCCTTCAGGATCAGAGAGGAAGGAGATCACAAAAGACGCAGCCTTGATCAGGGAGCTTCATGTCTATGGCACCCAGCTCCGGCTTGGAAAGAGATCCGGTTCATCCATGCAGCATAAGGGATATGGCCAGAGGCTGCTCAGGAAGGCTGAAGATCTGGCAAAGAGGCATGGGAAGAAGAAGATTGTCGTCATCAGCGGTGTCGGTGCCAGGGAGTATTACAAGAAGCTGGGCTACAGGAGGCAAGGGCCTTATATGGTCAGATATATTCATTGATCAGTTGCATCATTTTTCAGAAAATTTAATAAATGGGTTCTCGCATGAAGAATTATGTCAATATACAAACCGCTTATGATCTCTGATTTTTCTCAGGCAGTTCATGTACCAATGGATGGCATAATCGCAGTCAGAGAATGCCTGCCGGAGATTGATGAGGATGTTGATAGGATTCTCATCTCTCCTGCTTGTCTTGATGCAAGGATCAAGGCTCTTGCAGATCAGATAAGGGATCATTATCATGATCATGGCGAACTGGTCATGATTACATTGCTTGACGGGGCCAGGCCTTTTTCAGATGCTCTTCAGAGATGCATCGGGGATATCCCGGGAACCAATGTCAGAAGGGACACTTTGAGGGTCAAGTCATATGATGGCACTGCCTCTACTGGAAGATATGAGGTGCTTAAGCATCTTGATATTGATATCAAGGGGAAGCATGCATTGGTGATTGAGGATATCATAGACACTGGAGGCACCTTGGTGTTTGTCAATGATTATCTTCGGAGAAAGGATCCGGGTTCAATACAATGGGCAGCTCTTCTCGACAAGAAGGTTAGGCCTCAGATGCCGAGGATAAAAGCTGACTTCACTGGTTTCATAATACCCCACGAGTTTGTCATCGGCTTCGGCCTTGACAAGGATGATGATTATCGCGATCTACCGTATGTCGGGGTCTATGGTGGTTAGACAATGGGGAGATATGTGTTAAGCTCCCATTTTGTTACTTGAGTCCGGTATGAATCCCATTCCTTCATCTTGGCTTTGATGTATTTTTTCTTGGTTTCTGCGCCTAGTTTATCAGTGATTGTGCCTTGCTCGAAAAGCAGCACCGCATCATGGAGGCTTCCTGGAAGCATCTCGATGCCTTTCTGGACCCGCTCTTCATAATTGAATTTGTATACGTCATCACTCTGCGGATCATCCAGGATCAGTTTCCTTTTGATGCCGTCAAGGCCTGCCCAGAGCATCATGGCAAATGCCATGTAAGGGTTGCAGCTCGGATCCGGGCATCTTATCTCTGCTCTTGTGCTCTGCTCTCTTCCGGGGCTGTATCGGGGTATCCTGATGAGGGCGCTCCTGTTCTTCTGCCCCCAGCATATGTAGACTGGAGCTTCATATCCGGGAACCAGCCGTTTGTACGAGTTCACTGTCGGGTTGGTCACTGCAGTGATATGCTTGATATGCTTGAACTGCCCTGATATGAATGATTTGGCTGTGTCAGACAATTTGTGGCTGTCCTTTTCATCGAAGAATATGTTCTTTCCTGATCTGTCGAAGAGGCTCTGATGCACATGCATCCCGCTCCCGTTTATTCCGAATATGGGTTTCGGCATGAATGATGCGAATGTTCCGTGTCTTTGTGCGATGGATTTTATCGCTGACTTCATGATTATTACCCTGTCTGCGGTCTCAAGAGCCCCTCCATACTTGAAGTCTATCTCATGCTGGCCGTCTGCGACTTCGTGATGGCTCATCTCGACATCTATGCCCATCGCAGTGACGGCCTTGACCATCTCTCTTCTTATCAGAACAGCTTGATCCCGGGTGCTGTTGTCGAAATAGCCGGCTGTATCGTGGGGTATGGGCTCTGGGTTCTGCTTGTCACCGTTACGGAAAAGGAAGAACTCGAGCTCTGGTCCGACCATGTACTCGTATCCCATCAAGTTGGCGTCTGATATGGCTCGTTTGAGGATGAATCTTGGATCGCCCTCAAAAGGCTTTCCATCCGGTGTGAAGATATCACACATCATCTGCGCTATCCTTGCCTGCTCCCAGGCCACTGGATTGTATGTGGATGGGTCTGGCATGAGATACATGTCGCTCTCAGATATCCTCGTGAATCCCTCTATTGAGCTTCCGTCGAACCATATGCCTTTCTCGAATGCTTCAGGCACCCGTTCGCTTGTTATGGTCACGCTTTTGATCTGACCGAGGAAATCAGTGAAGATGAGATTGATCTCCTCTATGCTGTCATCCTTGATTTTCTGCAGGACATCTCTTGTTTCCATTATGCCACCTCGCAATGAGAGGCTTTGTCTAATTAACATATTTAATATTTTCTATGATTATTGTTAACAAAATAACATAAAAAATAAAAAAATATTTATATTTGTTAATATTTTACCTGAAAAGCAAAGTGAAGATTAACAAAATGACACCGGACAGGATTGACAGGAAGATACTTAATCTGCTTCTTCAGGATTCCAGGAGCAGTTACAGGGACATTGCAAAGAAGGTTGATGTCTCAGTAGTGACTGTGATGAACAGGATAAAGAGACTGGAAGCTGATGGGATTATCAGGCAATACACCGCTTTTCTGGACTATGACAAGATCGGATATGATATCACTGTGATTGTCGAACTGCGGGTTGAGAAAGGCAGGCTTTTCCAGGTTGAGAAGAGGCTCGCTGGCATCCCGAATGTCGTGGCAGTCTATGATATCACAGGTCATTTTGATGTGCTTGTCATTGCAAAGTTCAGGAACAGGAAATCGCTGGATGTTTTCCTCAAGCAGATCCAGTCTTATGATTTTGTGCAGAGGACAGAAACAAAGCTGGTTCTCAATATAATGAAAGAGAGATTCCTGGACATCTGAGATGGGGATTCTCATCGTATCAATATCAAAGGCGATCATATGCTGGTGTTGCCATTGGAGGAATAATAAGCCCCACCATTCTTCCTCTCGCAGCTGAGTCTTCCTGATTCAAGCAGTTCCCTGACATAATTGTTTGTCCTGAACCCGAGGTCTTTTGTCATCTGGAGAGGGGTTGCCGAGCCTTGCTCAAGATATATGATGATGCATTCCATCCTTGCTTGCGGGCTCTGCTTGGTGTAGAATGACTGTGATTGCTTGTAGAGGTCTATCAGGTGTCTTCTTCCATGATCTGTCATTTCCTTCAATGAGTATCTTGTGTCCCAGCCGTTTGCCAGGCAGAGCACTGGCATTAGAAAATCCTCGAAGAGTTTGCATCCTGCTGCACTTGGCAGATATCTTGTCTCTCTCCTGTTGACTGGATTTCTCTGCAATAATCCTGCTTCGACAAGTCCGTCAATGCTCTGGTAGAATGAAGGGTATGTTGTGTCTAATGTATGGAATAGGTCTGTGCTCTTTGTTATCCCATTGCTTATCTGATAGAGCAGGTACATCCTTCTGACTGGCAGGCCGCAGGTCGGGTCCTCATTCACATTGCACCCGCTGCTTCCCAGGATGGAATGCATGCTGGAATTCATGTCTAGAGCAGTCTGAAGGGCGATCTTTGCTGCATCCCTTATGTTCTCCTGCCGCATCCTGTAGGCAAATACTGGCTGGCCGAATTTCTGGCGGAATTCATGGTCGCTTTCCTGTTCCCTGAATTCGATCGGCTTGTGTACATCAGCTTTTTCTTCATTTTCCGCATCAGCTCCAAGTCTTCTCAGATGCCTTGTGATTGTCCTCCTTGTGGGTTCAGCCCTTGCGCCGTTGAAAAGCGCTGCATATGATTCCCAGATCTCAGGTCCCGGTGTGAATTGGGATGGCACTAGTTCTGCCAGGAGAAGGCTGATGACTTCGCTGTTGAAGTGTCTGAATATGGAAAAATCATCTGGTGTTGGATGGGACATGGCAAAAGTGGCTATGAAGGACCTTTATAAGCATTATTATAGAGCATTATATTTATAAGTAAGAAAATAATTCATGCTTCATGCCATGGGAACTCAAGAGATGGGAGAATTCTGATGATATTGAATTCAAGCCGGCTTTCATTGAAAGATACTCAGCCCTGACTGATTTTGACAAGTTCAAGGAATATTCATTGTCTTTTCTCAGGAAATCAATCAGGATAAACACTCTTAAGAAGCCGGTCTCTGAGATTAGGGACAGGCTTATCAGCAAGGGTTGGGAGCTCGAGCAGATTCCCTGGTGCAAAGAAGGTTTCTGGATAAGGGGAGAGCGCCGTGATGTGGGAAATCTCTCTGAGCATATCCTTGGATATTTCTATGTTCAGGAAGCTGCTTCCATGATACCTCCTATTGTCCTCCAGCCAGAACCAGGTGAACTGGTGCTTGATATGGCTGCTGCGCCTGGCTCCAAGACGACCCAGATTGCTGCGATGATGCAGAACAGGGGCCTTCTCATCGCGAATGAGGTCGACGGATTGAGGATCAAGGCTCTCGGCATCAATCTCATGCGCTCAGGTGTCCTGAATGCAGTAATCACTAAGATGGATGGCCTGAATTTTGCGAACAAGGATATCAGGTTTGACAGGATCCTGCTTGATGCCCCGTGTTCTGCAACAGGCACGATAAGGAAATCATTGAAGACCATAAGCATGTGGAATCCGCAGAGCCTGAAGCGTTTGCCTGCCCTGCAGAAGAAGCTTATCCAGACAGCTTTCAACTCGCTCAGGCCCGGGGGCACTCTTGTGTACAGCACCTGCACTCTTGAGCCTGAGGAAGACGAAGGCGTCATTGATCATCTGCTCAGGGATAATCCCGATGCAAGGATCATGCCGATAGAGCTCGACATAGAAAGGAGCGATCCAGTGATAGAATTCGAGGGCCGGGCTTATAGTGATGAAGTCAAGAAATGCCTGCGCATCTGGCCCCAGGATAATGATACAGAGGGATTTTTTGTTGCTAAGATAATGAAGAATTGATAATTTCTTCTATCTGACTAGGTACAACATCACTTACGCAAGGGGTGGGTGGTCGGGGGTACTGGATGGTGGGCGAGTTCCAAAAATTGGAAAAATATTTAATGGTCAAGATCATACCTCATTTCATGATGAGAATAAGATTGAAGACTCTTTGCAGTCTGCTGAAAGATAGGAAGGCCCAGGGTGAAGGATTGTTCATCTTTGTGATGATCTTTGTGATTATCCTCATCATAATTGTCCTTATCTGGAAATTTTAGGCCTTGATAGTTAATGGAATATCGGCTTATGGGGCAGTTTGTATCTCGTCCGCAATCTTATCTCTCCTTCAGAGAGATGCGGATACATGATGTGCTCCATCTCGTGTGTAAGCACTTCATAGAAGGCTTCGCCGTGCAGCCTTTCATCTATCTGTATCACGCCAAGCCCTGTGAATGCCCTTCCCAGCACTCCTTGTCCCAGCACATATTGCGGCACTTTCTCTACCTGGACATTGGTTGGCCAGAAATTGGTGTTTGACATGAACTTCATGCCATATGAATCATCCTTTTCATGATGGTAATTGACTGGCTTGTATACCATCTGGAATCCCAGATGCTCGATTATATTCTCTTTTCTGATGGCGTGATAGACACTGCCCTGTATCTCTTCTATTGTCTGTTCCTGCATATCAATCTCTTTCTGTTCCTCTGCAGATTTTTGCCCTATAGGCATACCTTTTTCCTTGACACTGATCACCTGCATCTCCCGGAGAATTTCAGGATACATTATTAGGCCTGTGTGAGTTGGGTTTGTACAGATCACTCTATGCACAGCTTGCACTATCTCCTCTAATTCTGATGCCTGTGACTCAAAACCCATGATTGCAGAAGAAATGAGATTATCGGTTATAGGGATTGTTATCTTTCAGGCCACTGGAATGAGACAGTTTGGCCACTCTCGATGCCGTTGTTCTCGCAGTATCCTGCATTTACTTCCACGACATAAAGGACATCTTCCATTGGCCCGTACTTTTCGCATTCTGCTTCATAGCACGGAGGCACTTTCTCCTCGATGTGTATTATCCTTTTATGCGGATCAAGGAATATCATGTCAAGAGGTATTAGCGTGTTCCTCATCCAGAAATGATATACTGCCGGCCTGTCGAATACAAAGAGCATCCCCTCTTCTTCGGACAGTGATTCTCTGTACATCATTCCCTGTGCGCGCAGCTCTGGTGTGTCAGCCACCTCTGCTGCTATGCACCTCTCCGGGAAGCATATCTGGATCGTGTTCTCTGTTGCATTGCTAGCCACACTGCCGGGTATCTCATTGTTTGTTTCTGCGCACCCGGCCAGGCATAGGTATGCCAGCATGAGTATCATCATCTTTCTTGTCAGTTTTGCTGATTTTGGGAGTTTTTTTGCTTTTGCCTGTTTTTTGCCCATTCAGGCCTATTTTATTTAAAAATATAAAAAGTTATCCTAAAAAACCTGAAAACAGTCCGCCAAGGCTTATAAACCTTAAATTATGTAGATTGGATACAGATTGGCCATTAGAAAACTTTAAATATTGCTACTGCCCGAATTATTGATTGAGATATTTATATCCATATTTAAACTTCAACAAACAAAAAAAGAGGTAGGATATTATGGACAAATCAAAGGCTTTTATCTTGTGGTTCGACCAGATCGGTATTGAGGATGTTCCGCTTGTTGGCGGGAAGAATGCTTCTTTGGGGGAGATGTTCAGGAATCTCACACCTAAAGGTGTGCTTGTCCCTAACGGATTTGCAATAACTGCTGATGCTTATCATTATTTTGTAGACAAGAATAACCTGAGGCAGAAGATCAAGGACACTTTGAAGGGTCTTGACACCCATGACGTCAAGAATATCCAGGTGAGAGGCAAGAAGGTGAGGAATCTTCTTGAAAAAGCAACTTTCCCTGAGGATCTGAAGAAGGATATCCTGGCCCAGTACAGGAACCTCTGCGGAGCCTATAACCGGGACAGGTCTGATATTGACGTCGCTGTGAGGAGCAGCGCAACAGCTGAGGACTTGCCGGATGCTTCCTTTGCCGGCCAGCAGGAGACATACCTGAACATCCATGGTGATGAGGCTGTGCTTGAGGCCTGCAGGAAATGCTTTGCATCATTGTTCACTGACAGGGCCATCTCATATCGTGAGGACAAGGGCTTTGACCACTTCTCTATCGGACTTTCGATTGGTGTCCAGAAGATGGTGCGCTCTGATCTTGCATCTTCTGGAGTGATGTTCTCTATTGATACAGAATCAGGTTTCAGGGATGCCTGCTTTGTGACAGCAGCTTATGGCCTCGGAGAGAATGTCGTGCAGGGCGCTGTCAATCCTGATGAATATTATGTGTTCAAGCCCACATTGCGCCACGGCAAGAGATCGATCATCTCTAAGCATATCGGCTCTAAGAAGATGAGGATGATCTATACTGATAAGGTCCAGAAGGACGGCAAATATACAGCGAACATTGATGTGCCTGAGGCAGACCAGAAGAGGTTTGTCCTCTCTGATGATGAGATCCTCACTTTGGCTCATTGGGCTGTTGCCATCGAGGACCATTACTCGCAGAAGGCCGGCAAGTTCAAGCCCATGGACATGGAATGGGCCAAGGATGGCCAGACAGGCAAGCTTTTCATTGTGCAGGCAAGGCCTGAGACTGTCGCTTCAAGGAAGGACTTCAGTGTCTATGAGGAATATCACATCAAGGAGAAGCCTAAGGCCTTGGCCAAAGGCCATTCTGTCGGCACAAAGGTCGGTCAGGGAGAGGCCAATGTCATATTGAGCGCAAAGGATATTGACAGGTTCAGGAAGGGCCAGGTCCTTGTTACTGAGATGACTGACCCTGATTGGGAGCCGATCATGAAGATTGCAAGCGCCATCATCACGAACAGGGGCGGAAGGACCTGCCATGCTGCTATCATCAGCAGGGAGCTTGGCATCCCATGTGTCGTCGGCACAAATAACGGGACTGATGTCATAAAATCTGGCCAGAAGGTCACTGTATCCTGCGCAGAGGGTGATGTGGGCCTTGTCTATGACGGCATGATACCCTTTGAGAAGAAGGTTGTCGACCTGAAGAAGATCCCGGCCACAAAGACCAAGATAATGATGAATGTGGGGACGCCTGATCAGGCTTTCAATTTCTCGATGATCCCGAGCGATGGTGTGGGTCTTGCAAGGATGGAGTTCATCATCAACTCTTTCATCAGGATACATCCTCTCGCCCTCATCCATCCAGAGAAGGTGGCAGATGAGAAGGTCAGGAAAGAGATTGATGAGCACACTGCTGCCTGGGATGACAAGAAGCAGTTCTTTGTTGATCAGCTCGCTTACGGCATTGCGATGATCGGCGCTGCTTTCTATCCGAAGGATGTCATTGTCAGGATGTCTGACTTCAAGTCTAATGAGTATGCTAACCTCATGGGAGGCCATTACTTCGAGCCTAAGGAGGACAATCCCATGATAGGCTGGAGAGGGGCTTCAAGATATTACAATCCCAGGTATAGTGAAGGTTTTGCGCTCGAATGCAAAGCCATGCTTAAGGTCAGGGATGAGATGGGCCTGACCAATGTAAAGGTCATGATCCCGTTCTGCAGGACTGTTGATGAGGGCCAGAAAGTGATTGATGAGATGAGGAAGAACGGCCTGGTTAGGGGAGAGAATGGATTGCAGGTTTATGTCATGTGTGAGATCCCCGCCAATGTCATCCTTGCTGACCAGTTCTGTGACATCTTTGACGGTTTCAGCATAGGCTCGAATGATCTTACCCAGCTCACTTTGGGGCTGGATAGGGATTCTGAGATTGTTTCATCGATATATGACGAGAGGAATGATGCTGTCAAGCGTCTCATCTATGAGGTGATCAAGACAGCGAAGCACAGGCACAGGAAGATTGGCATCTGCGGCCAGGCTCCGAGCGATTATCCTGAGTTCGCCCAGTTCCTTGTCGAGTGCGGCATCGATTCCATCTCTCTCAATCCGGATACTGTCATCAAGACAAGGATCAAGATAGCCCAGAAGGAGAAAGAGCTTGGCATCAATCCGGATGCAGTCATCCAGCATGTCTATAATTGATTTGTTGATTTTATTTATTTGATTATTTTATTTGTTTGATTATTTTATTTTTTAGTCTTTGTCAAGAGGGGTGAAGTCATGGTAAGAGTTGCAATAAATGGTTTTGGCAGGATCGGAAGGCAGGTCTTTCAGGCTGGCCACGCTGATCCTGAGATTGAATGGGTCGCTATCAATGATCTTTCAGAGCCGAAGGTCCTGGCTTATCTTCTGAAGCATGATTCTGTGCATGGCCAGAGGGGTTATGATATCTCATATACTGAGCATAGCTTGATTGTGAATGGAAGGGAGATCAGGATATTTGCTGAGAGGGATCCCGAAAATCTTCCTTGGAAGGAATTGGGTGTCGACGTGGTTGCAGAGTGCACTGGCTTCTATAGGGATAGGGAAGGTGCTGGCAAGCATCTCAAGGCCGGCGCAAAGAAGGTCCTCATTTCAGCTCCTGCCAAGAGCCCTGACATCACTCTGGTCAAGGGTGTCAATGAGCATGAATATGACGGATCAAAGCATCATATTGTCAGCAATGCATCCTGCACTACAAACTGCCTCGCGCCGATTGTCAAGGTGCTTAATGACAATTTCGGGGTCAGGAGGGGGTATATGGTGACCACTCATGCTTACACTGCTGACCAGAAGCTCGTCGACTCCCCTCACAAGGATTTGAGGAGGGGAAGGAGCGCTGCTGTCAATATCACCCCCACGAGTTCAGGGGCTGCTGTCGCTGTTGCTGAAGTGATTCCTCAGCTCAAGGGGAAGCTCAATGGATTTGCTCTGAGGGTCCCTGTGCCTGATGGCAGCTATGTTGTGTTCACTTGCGAGCTGGATAAGGAGGCCACCAAGGAGCGCATAAATGATCTTTTCAGCAAGGTTGGCAATAATCATCTTAAGTCTGTTTTGGAGTATACTGAAGATGAGCTTGTCAGCAGTGATATCATCGGGAATCCTCATTCCTGTGTTTTCGACTCTGCTTTTACAGACGTCATAGGGGGTAATTTTGTTACTGTATGCGCCTGGTATGACAATGAGTGGGGTTACTCTAATAGGATGGTTGATATGCTGAAGCATCTGGTGAGATGAACTTGTGGTGGAACTGATGGGATATCTCAGGCTTAAGGATCTGCAGTACAAGGGTAAGAAGGTTATTGTCAGGATGGATCTTGACGTGCCTTTTGACAGGCAGGGCAACATAGCTGATGATTCAAGGCTTGAGAAGGCTCTTCCCACATTGCATTATCTTCTTGAGCATGATGCCAAGGTAATAATTATGGGGCATGTTGGCAGGCCTAAAGGTCAGGTTGTTGATTCTCTCAGGACTGACAAGGTGGCTTTGAGGATCAAGCGGCTTCTGGACAACAGGTATGATGTGAAGAAGCTACATGACTGCATTGGTGTGGAGCACGAGATTGGCTCAATGAAGCCGGGATGTGTTGCTGTTCTTGAGAATCTGAGGTTTCACGAAGAGGAGAAGAGCAATGATGAAGGATTCGCGAGGAAGCTCGCTGGTCTGGCTGATATCTATGTCAATGAGTCTTTTGCAACAGCCCATAGGGATAATGCATCAGTTACAGGCGTGCCTAAGTTCATACCCGGTGTCATGGGTCTTAGGTTCGAGCAGGAGCTCAGGATGCTTTCCATGATTCATTCGCCTGACAGGCCGTTTGTCGTCATAATGGGAGGCCTGAAGATATCTGATAAGATTAAGGTTATAGAGACCCTGCTTGAGAAGGCAGATGTCCTGCTTATTTGCGGGGCAATGGCGAATACTTTCCTGAAGGCCCAGGGCAAGGGGATAGGCAAGTCGGTTTATGATGAGGCTTCTGTTGATTTTGCCAGGTCATTGCTTTCAAAGAACAAGCTTGTTGAATACCCTAATTTCGACCAGAAGATTTACAAGGTGATCCTGCCTGTTGATCTGATCTGCGCTGAGAAGCTTGAGGAGGATTCGAAGACAAGGCTCTGCACTCCGAACAATGTCCCTAAGGATTATTATATCGTCGATATTGGGCCAAGGACTATTGCTTTGTATGAGGAGATAATACTCAATAGCCAGATGGTATTCTGGAACGGCCCGGCAGGATTCTTTGAGGTAGAGGATTTCGCTTTCGGCACTAATGAGCTTGCTAAGTTCATGGCCCAGACAACTGCCAGGACAATTGTAGGAGGCGGTGACACTGCTGAAGCTATCTATCGCATGAAGCTTGAGAGGAATTTCACCCATGTCTCGACTGGAGGCGGTGCTTCCCTGAAGTTCATCGAAGATAGTCAGTTGCCTGCTGTAAAAGCTCTTGAGGATTCCTGCAGCTCCAACAAAGAAGCCTTCAGGGATCTTAGGATTGCTGATTCTCTGCATCCTGAACTGCTTCATTGAGATAAGTGGATTGTTGGTTATGCAGATTTTATTGCATATTTTTCTTACTGAGCATCTCATAATCTGTTTCTTCCTGAAAATCCCATACCCTATTTCTTCCTGAGCATCTCATCCAGTCTCCTGTGCAGGTCAGATATCATCTCTGCTGCCTGGCTCCTGTATGAGTAGATGTAGTTTGATATGAATCCGATGCTGACAAGCCCTATCAGGAAGAACCACATCACTTCTTTCCTGATGTCTCCCCTCTTGATTGGAGGTACTTTTTCCAGCATTTTTCCTATGACAGGCATTTCTCTTATTTTTGATACTATCTTTGGTTCTTCTTCGTATTTTTCCCTCTCTTCGGTCTCATTTCCAGAGAACCCGGTTATATTGGATTTTATCTCTTCTTTCACTCTTCCAGGAGTGGTCATGCCTCCGCCCCCCATGCTCCCTCCGCCACCTGGTTTCTGGGCCTGTTTTTTCTCGGCGAGAGAGAATGCGCTGAACGAGCTGACATCGACGCATAGATGGTTTCCGTCAGCATAGCTCGCAAGCTCTGCATTGGCGCTTATGCATCTGCCAGTGCTGAAAGAGTAGCTGCATGTCAGTATGTACGCGTCTGCCGGATCGCTGAATGTGAATTTTGTCATGTCGAAGCATATTGTGGCATTTGAGTGGTTGAATTCAGGCTGTACGGCGACTGTCTTCTTGAACCTGTATATGTCTGTATCCTGCAGGGTCACATCCTCATCATACCTGAGTAGCAGGAGTATGTTGTCGGTTACCGGCACCCTTTTTATGATGAGATGATGGTCTGTCGAGTCCAGCCTCAGTATGTAGTAGTCTGTATTGAGGCTGAAGTTTGCTGTCTTGTTGGATGTCCTGTTCTCTAGGGTTGTAATGCCTGTGACATTGCCGAAGTTGTTGAATCCGGTGTCTGAGAGGCTTATGTTGTACTCATTCCCGTTTGTGCTGTTGGTTATGTTTAGCGACATGTTGACTTTCCTGAGATAATTCTGTATTGACACTATTATGCTCTCTGTGACATTGTTCTCGCCGTCGCTTACTGTGACATTCACTGAATAGTTCCCTGCATCAGCATATCCTGTCTGCCATTGCCCTGTTGAGTTTAATGGATAGCTGTAGTGGAAGGTCAATGGGTCGTTTTCCGGGTCGCTTGCATTCACTGTTATATTGACAAGATCTCCTTCTGTTGCTGTTATGTTTGAGATATCTGTGAAGTAGGGCGGGTCATTGTAGTCCACTAGGAAGGTGTAGGTGTCGCTGGTTGAGCTGGCCCCTCTTGTGTCAGTGCAGTTTATGCGCCAATAGTATTGCTGTTCTATGAGACTGCCCCAGTTGTACTGATATGTCCCGCTGATCAGTAATCCTGTTATGTTGAGCAGTGTCGTCGGATCGCTCTGGTTGTCCCCATAGATGTCACAGTATATCCCGTCCCCGTCAGGATCGGACAGGGTATAGTTCAATGTTGCCTGCAGGTCTGTCACGGTTGTGTCGTTTGCTGGTGTGTTTAGTGTTATTGCCGGAGGCTCATGCACTGAGAAGAATGCATTGGTGATTGTCGAGGAGCCGTATGATATGGGTATGACTAGCAAGATCATCAAAAGCATGATATACAGTTTTCCTTTGCTAATCTTTGGTATCATATGCTCACTCTGCTTTCACCTGTATGAATGCCTGGTACATCGGCCTTCCTAGCTTTGTCATGCCTCCTGATGTGTAGAGGTTCTTGTATTCGAGCACCCATTCTTTCTCTTTCTCATCGTCGACCTCACTCGAATCTATCCCGATCACATAATTCCCTGGCTCTGCGAATTCTGTCGCTGTTATCTTGAGTGTTATCTTCTTTGTGCCGTCGATTCTGTAGATGGGGAAGTTTGGCTCAAGGATGAATTCTTCAGGCCCTATATCAACCTCAAAGTACTTGGTTGCCTCATCTGGATCCTGCTGCACTGATTTGGCTCCTCCTGGAAGCTCATATCCTGTTGTGATTGATCCGGATGCTGGATATACCACATTGAGGTTCATGCCCTGATATGTCTCCACAAGGTATCCGCTCTTTATCCAGAATATTGCCTCTGACACCCCTCCCGGTTTCAGCACTGTGACTGAATCTGCAGGATAGACGCTGAATCCCTGTGCGCCGAACCTGTCTTTTGGAGGGCTCTGCAGCATCGGCACTCCGATATCCTCAAAGTGTGGGAACCATTCTGGCTGCTGCCAGTACTCTTCTCCTATTGTACTGAGGTCCTGGAGCTTCCCGGATATGACAAGGATTCTCATTTGGTAGAAATCCTCTGGAAATCCAGGCAGGTTCTTGAACATCGCCTCTGGAAGATAGTTTGGCCTCTCTGATTTTGAGGTTCCGTTCTCTGCTGCTGCTATCCTTTGTGCAAGCACATCACTGTAAGGTGTGTCATCCACTTTGTCTGGTGGGCCAGCACATCCAGTGATAAGCATTGCTGCTATCGCTATTAGCAATATGATTCTGTTTCTCATTGTTTCTCCTCCTCTTAAGGAAAATTAAGCCAGGGTATCAGTAAGATACCCAGCCGTTTCCTTAAGACTGGGTACCGTTTGTTGTTATTGTCCTCGTGGTTGAATCTGTATATGTGCATCCTGAATAGTCTGCTGCCATATACCACACGACTCCATTGCCTGCCGCGAAGTTGTTCTGCACTGCCACAGGTGTTGTTGACATTGCACTTCCTCCAGACTCTGCTCCTGTGAATGTCTGAGCTCCTGTCAATGACATGCATGCCGGCAGTGCTGTATTCAGTGCAACTGACAGGTTGATGGTCACAGTTCCTGTGTTGTTGTACTGGAATATTGGTGTGCCATCAGACTGGCATGTTCCTCCTACAACACATGCACTTATGTTGAACTCTGTTCCGCTTGTGCTGTTGAATTCTATGTCTGTTGTTGCTGCTCCTCCACCAGTTGATTCTACAGCTACCTGTCCTGGCAATGTCAGCGTGAATGCTATGTTGCTCGGGACATTGAAGTGCGCTATCGTTGTTATGTACTCTGACTGTGACATCGCGACTGGCAGCATCAATAGCAGGAATGCTCCGGCCACGATCAATGCATTTTTGTTCATTTTCATTTTTTATTCCTCCGTTGTTTGTTTTTCACTCATTTCCTGTCGAACTCTTGGATCCTTTTTCTTTATCACCTCATGTCTTGTGTGTGAGGGTCCTGTTTGTGGTGTCGCTCACTGTGACTCCGTTGAAGTCTACCCACATCCACACATCTCTTGTCTCGCTTGTTGCTATGTTTGAATAGGTTATCCAGGGTGTTGTTGTTATTGTCGTTGCGCCTGTCGGATCATTGTCTGTATCTCCTTTCAGCACTATGTTTGCTGGCATGCTTGCATTCAGGTATAGGCTCCAGTTCAATGCGATACTCCCTGTGTTCTGGAACTGGAAAAACGGCAAGGTATCATTCTGGCAGTCTGTGCTTTCTCCTACGCATGGAACAGTATTTGGTGAATTGTATCCTGTTGCATTGAAGAACATTACTCCTGTTGTTGGATAAGGTGCTGATGTATTGGATAATACAGGGCTCTGTCCTGGCAGTGTTATTGTGAATGAAAGAACAGGAGTCACTGTCACATTATATGTGACATTGAAATAGAGCACATCCCAAGTTATGTCAAAGTAGCCATTGGCCCCTGCTCCGGAATGCACCAGTTCTGACTTTGCCAGTGCTGCGTCTGATGCGAAGAAGTTGCTGCATGTCCAGCTCTCGAGTGAAGTGACATCGGTGCATGTCATTGCTCCTGGTTCTGTTGTTCCTGGGCAGGTTGTTGTGACTGCTGTGTAGCTTGCTCCGTGGTCTGCATCAACGCTTATGTCACATGTTTGTATTTCTGCTGTAGCTGACCACCATTTGTAGCAGAGCATCACTTTTGTTATTTCAGAGCAGTCAGTGACTGATGTGTTTGTGGAATTTATCCTCAATCCTGCCCAATACCCAGAACCTTGCTTCCTGACCTGATGTACCTCATAGGTTGTATCATCATAGAATAGCGCTGTTCCTGGGTATGTGTTGTCGCATACTGTGCCCCATGTGCCTGCTGATGCTGCTGCTTGCTGTGCGCGACAGTTGTTGATCCTTAGGTTCTGCATGACAAGCCCTGCAGCTGTTGATAATAGGATCATTGATATTAATGAATAGATGATGATTTTATTGTTCATTCCTGCACCCCTTTATCATGAGCCTTCCGTCTTCATCGAGCATGAATATGATTTTTTCAGATTTCTTCCATCCCTTCAGTTCTACAAGTGTCTTTGGTATTGTGAGGAGGTATTGTCTTCTTTGAGGATATTGCAGTACTGAGAATACTCCGCTTTTCTCTGCCTGCCTGTCAAGATGCACTGCTTTGCCATCCATTGAGAAGCTGATGATGTCTTTCTCTTTCCATCGCATT
Source organism: Candidatus Woesearchaeota archaeon (assembly GCA_016928155.1). Classification (NCBI taxonomy): domain Archaea; kingdom Nanobdellati; phylum Candidatus Woesearchaeota; species Candidatus Woesearchaeota archaeon. Next base: position 64,350 of record JAFGLG010000004.1, read on the forward strand.
AACAGAACGAGATTCTTCGGAATAGTCAGTATGTACTGTTTGCTGTTCGGATACTGAAGTCTGCTGCTATTGCTCATTTATTCAGCCATTACAATTATTTTTATATATAATTTTAATATACCTTTCTGTAAATTAATATATAAAGATTGTGGTATATTTTATATATAACCAATTTATTTATAATATGGTAAATATATATAATTTTATATTTAATATATAAGATATAAAAATAGATATAAAAATAGATATATCACTTTCCTAGAATTTTTTCATCTTTTCTGGATCATGGTTCAGATACACATTCAGCACAATGGATATGCATGTCAGCAGTAAAATATAAAGCATCCACCTGAATCTTGCCGATCCTAATTTGTCAACAAGATAATATCCAGTCTTTTTGGCATTGCTCACAACTGGGCTCAGCATCTGCTCAATAAGTTCTATATCTTTCGGTTCTTCAATCCCTGCTTCAGTTTCTGCACATTTTCTCTGTTCAAGCTCTTTCAGCTGCCATGCCTCTGATATTCCATTAGTCTCATGCAGCTCGGCAGATTCATTCATCAGTCTTTTTGAGTCAGGATCGCAGTTATAGATGAAGTAACAGTCTCTTGTCTGAACTCCATCAGTGCATTCGCTCCATTCAGTGCATCCATAATATTTTGCACTGCACAGTCCTGTATAACCCCCGCCTCCTCCTGCGCCTCCGCTTCCTCCGCCTGTTCCGGATCCTCCTTCATCAATCTTTTTTGCGGCAAATGCTGGATCTCCTGGATAAACTGTAACATTGATTGTCTGATATTTTGTCATATTGATTATATTGTCCCATAACCCTAGGCAGTCTCGTCCAGTGAAATTGTAGTCAGCGCACTTGAATACTTCAACACCATAGTTGTACTGGTTTTGCAGTGTCACAATCACATACTCATAATTTGTCAGTGCAGGCAGGTATGATCCCATCTCAAGATATTGTGTTCCATCTGAAAATCCGAGAAGATAATCAAGTCCTAAGAAATCCTCGAGGAATCCCTGGTTTGCCACATACTTGAAGTCTAGCATCTGGATGAGTGGGTTATTGTGTGGATAAACAAATATGTCATATTCTGCGCCATAATCAAATGTCAGGTTATATAGCTCATCATCGACTGCTATCAGATCTCCTGTGCTGTTGTAGACTCTGATGTCTGCAGGCCATGTATTATTATTGACATCGAATATCTTGCCATTGAAACTATAGTTTGTGATGATCTGGATTGTCTTATTCGCTGTCCTTCCATATTGGTCAGCTGCGATGATTGTATAATCCCCTTCTGCAGTACCTGAGTTTAGCCATATTATGCTGAACTCTCCAGCTCCATCTGTGGTTGTAAGGTTTGTATAGATAACACTTGTTGCATTGGTGATATTGATTGTGACATTGGCATTCAGGCTGAATCCTGTTCCATTTATCTCCACTTCAATATCTGGAGCATAGATATCATATCCTGTGGATATCTCAGCCTGTACATCTGTCACTGTGAAACGGGTATCTGATTCATTCCGATTACCATCATTGTCTGTGGCTATTATTGTTATATTATATTCCCCAAGCATTGTTGTATCGCTGAACACTCCACCCCAGAGTCCTGATGTTGAGTTGTACACGAGATTTATCTCTTCATAGGTGCTGTCCCAAGTCACATTTGCAATCACTGTTCCCATATTATTATGATATGGATCAGTGACATTGATTATGATGCTCACGCTATCATTCTGGTCAATGCTTGATCCGGATGAAGGCTCCAGGATATCTACTGCAGGTGCTGTCACATCCTGTATTGTGAAATTTGTCTCTGTCACATTCCAATTTCCATAGACATCAGTAGCATTCAAGCTTATATCATACAATCCAGGCCAGGAGGTATTGGTAAACACATACTCATAACACCACTCAGTGCCATTGAACACAAGCTCAGCAGATTCATATGTGCTGTCCCAACTGACATTGGCAGCAATCGTCACATTCTCATCAACACAGGCAATTATCATAACATCATCAGACTGATTGAACACATCACCGGCAGGCTCCACAGTTATAAAAATCGGAGGATCAGTATCAACAACTGGATTAGCAAGAGTCTTATTAATATTTGACACACCCGTATCATTCACATTACCTACATGATCTCTAGTGTGGATAGTGATAATATAATTCGTATCCGACAACAAACCAGTCACATTAACAAAATTAACAGGCGCCGACAAATTAGCAACCCAACTATCATTAATAAAGATTACAGTACCATTAAAGTCAGCATCAACAGGATTACTCCAATTCCAGAAAATACTAGAGTTAGTCTGTGATAGCGACTGAAGATTAGCAATCGATCCAGGTGGAGTAGTGTCAGGATAAACAACCTCTATGACAGCAACAAACACCTCGACACTGTTGTTGTATTGGTCAGTTGCTGTAAGGTTCAAAGTGTAGTTTCCATCAGCAAGGCCTAGTGGAACCGTATAAGTAAGTGGCAATACACTTGAATTCTGCACAACATGAGGCCCCTGTACATCAACAATCACTCCACTCCAATTGTAAAGCAAGAAAGTCACATTTATTGGATACTCATCCGATGTCAGGTTGACTGAAATGTTCTCCTCAGACCCATTATTCAGCACAGGACTGATAGGTTCTGATGTGATGTTTGTCAGGTTAGGAGGTATCATATCAATGACATCCTGTATGGTGAAATTTGTGTATGTTCTGTTCCAATTGCCTAGTTCATCAGTTGCATTCAAAGTGATATTATACACACCAATCCAAGTAGTATTAGTAAAGATATACTCATAACACCACTCAGTGCCATTGAACACAAGCTCA